>JAIHTM010000247.1 GCA_022713905.1 Collinsella sp. | reverse complement strand
ACGAGACATCACACACAGCCAGGTCGATAGTGCCGGCATAGCCAAGCTCAGGCAGCTGCGTCACGTTTGTGCGCTCATGCAGCGTCACGCGATCGTCCTGGCGCAACGACCAATCGAACTGGGCGCGACCCACGTCCACCGAGACAACGGTCGCAGCTCCGCGCTTGAGCAGACAATCGGTAAAGCCGCCGGTAGAGCAGCCCACATCCAGACAGGCAAGGCCCGTCGGATTGATGCCAAACGCATCAAGCGCGCCTTCGAGCTTAAGACCGCCGCGGCCAACATAGGGAATGCGCCCCTTCACGTGCAGCGGCAGGCCCGGGGTCACCTTAAGGCCCGGCGAAGTCAAGCGCTCACCGCCACTCGAGACCAAGCCGGCCATAAGAGTGCGAAGGGCATCCGCGCGATCGGCGCAGATGCCCTGTGAAATCAGTTCGTCATCAAGACGCACGCGTTTCATGAATGCCATCAACCATTCGTATCCGGAGATGCGGCCTAGCTATCCTAGGATTCGTTTGCCGCATCCTCATCGTATTCCTGCTCGAGCTTGTCGGCCTCACGCGGCGTCAACTCAAACTTGTCGACCATATCGACCGCGCGGGAGCCCAGCTCAATCGCTTCGTCAAACAAATCGAGCGAACGCTCCAAGGAGGTATCCTTGGAGCGAACGGTAGCGATGATCTGGTCCAGGCGATCCGAGATCTCATCGAAGTTGCGGACAGAACCCTCTGGCATGGCTACTCCTCGACGGAGTCGATGTCAGCCTCGGCGGCGTCCGCATCCTCGGCCAGCACGCCAGCCTCAGCCTGAGCAACCGCAACCTTTGCGGCAGCCTCTGCAGCCTGTGCCTCCTCGCGGGCACGGTCCTCGGCCAGCAGCTCTTGGTACAGGTCCTCGCCCGGCAGCTCCTCGCTGCGAGCGATCTTGCCCAGCACGCCGTTGACGAACGACGCGGACTGGTCGGTGCCATAGGCCTTGGCAAGCTCGACGGCCTCGTTGATCACGATGGCGTCCGAGACCTCTTCGTCGGTGAGGAAACGCATCTCGTAAACGGCGATACGCAGCAGATTGCGATCGGCGCCGGGCATGCGCATAAGATCCCAGTTCTTGGCAACGGAGCGCAGGGCGCAGTCGATGCGGTCGATATGCTCGTAGGCACCGCGGCACAGCTCCAGCGCATAGGGGTCGAGGGGACCCTTCGAGATCAGGAAATCGCCCTCGAGGACGCGCTCGAGCGGGCTGTCCGTGGCCTCGGCCTGGAACAGCAGCTGCAGCGCCTGACTGCGGGCAAGCGTGCGCCCGCGATAAACCTTAAGGCTCAAAGGTTACTCCTTGGGGAAAACGAGGCCGTCAATGCAAACGTCAACGCGCTCAACCTCGACGCCCACCTGAGCATCGATGGCGGCGACCACGGCGGCGCGAACGGCCTCGGCGAGTTTCTTGAACGGATAGCCAAAGAACACCACGACACGCACGGTGAGTGCGAGCTTGTCGCCAACGACCTCGGCCTCGACCGCCGGCTCGGAAGCCGGGGCCTTGGACGAGAGCATCATGGAGACAAGATTGGTGGCAAGGTCCTTGACGCCAACGGAGGCGATGCCCTCGACATCGGACACGGCGCGCGAGACGATGGCGGTCAGAACATCGGGCGAAATGCCGATGCCGTCAATCTTGATTTCCTGGGGCATGAGTCCTCCTAGAAAAGTTGGTTGCTAGACGCGGGAGACGAACTTGCCGTCGCGGGTGTCAACCTTGATGACCTCGCCCTCGTTGAGGTACATGGGGACCTGGATGACAGCGCCGGTGTCGATCGTGGCCGGCTTGGTGGAACCCTGGACGGTGTCGCCCTTAAAGCCCGGATCGGTTTGGACAATGGTGGTCTCGATGAACATCGGCGGGGTCACGCCCATGAGCTCATCGTCGGCGAAGAGCAGCTGGCAGATGTCGTTCTCGCGCAGCCACTTGGAGTTCTCGCCCACCATGTCCTCGGGAACGGGAACCTGCTCATAGGACTCGTTGTCCATGAAGATGTAGTCGGTGCCATCGTTGTAGAGGTACTGGAACTCACGGGTGGTGAGCATGACGCTCTCGAACTTGGTGCCGGCGTTGCAGGTGTTCTCGACGACGCGGCCGCTCTTAATGTCGCGGGTCTTGTAGCGCACAAACGCGCCGCCCTTGCCCGGCTTGACATGCTGGAACTCGACGATGGTGTAGACCTTGTCCTTGATACGGAGACCGAGGCCGTTCTTGAAGTCGGCGGTGGAAATGGTAGGCATAGCGACCTTTCTTGTTATGGGCAGAACGCACAAGCGTCCAAATTACATACGACAGAAATTATACACTTGCAGACGGCGCCTGCGGCGAGCGCATAAAAAGAGAACGCGGGGCGTCCGAATCGATCCGGACGCCCCGCCCCAAAAATCTATCGAAATGGGCTAGCAATCGATGACGTGCAGATCGTGCGGAGTCTTGGTGAAAGGCTCGTAGCCGTTCTCGGTGACCACGCCGTAATCCTCCAGGCGCACGCCGCCCACGCCGGGCAGGTAAACGCCGGGCTCCATGGTGATAACCGAGCCGACCTCGATGATGTTCTTGCTGCGGTTAAAGTTGGGCAGCTCGTGGATGTCGATACCGACGCCGTGGCCCAGGCCATGATTGTAGTAATCGCCATAGCCGGCATCGCCGATGATCTTCTTGGAAAGCTTGAAAATGTCGTTGCCCTCGACGCCCGGATGGATGGCGGCGACGCACTCCTCGTGCGTGCGGCGCACGAGCGCGTACAGGTCGAGCTGCTCCTGCGTGGGCTCGCCCATCACGACGGTGCGCGTCATGTCGGAGCGGTAATCGCAGTAGCCCGCGCCGTAATCCATGAGAACGAAATCGCCCTTCTCGATCACGCGATCGCTCGGCACGGCATGCGGGTTGGCGGTGTTGGGACCGCTCGCCACGATGGAGCCGAAGGCAAGGCTGTCGGCGCCGTTGGCGAACATAAAGTTCTCGAGCTCGTTGCGAACCTGCTTCTCGGTCATACCGGGCTTAATAAAGCCGAGCATATGCTGGAAAGCGGCATCGGTGATCGACTGCGCATGGCGCATAAGCTCGATCTCCTCGGCATCCTTGATGGCGCGCATCTTGCGGATGTCGTCGTGCATCAGCGGTAGGATGCAGGCGACGGAACGGTCCTCCAGGCCGCGCTGAATACCCTGGTAGAAGTTAATCTGCATATCGTCCTCGACAGCGCAGACGCGGCACTTGTTGGCTGCGATCTTGCCGGCGACCCAACCGGGGATGGTGCCCTCGTCCATGTCGTAGACCCAGGGGCTGCCGGCGGGCGTGTTCTCCTCAAAGCTGTTGAGGTAGCGCGAGTCGGTATGGAACAGGCACAGGTCAGCCGTAATAAACGCCGCGTGCGGGAACTCGAAGGTGTAGTCGAAAACGCCCTTCACGCCCGTAAGCCAACGAAGGTTGGCCTCGTCGCGCACCACGATGGCGTCGTAGCCACGCTCGGCCATAAGGGCACGGACACGCTCGATACGACCGGCAGGACCGGCAGCAAACTCAGACATGCAGATTCCTTTCTTGTTGTCTCTATATAGACGGGACGGGTCTCAACCGAACGAAGGAATCGCATGCAATCCGCAACCGATTGAAAACCCGCCCCTCAACATGATACGAAAGACGATGGATGTCAATAAATCTTAGAGAAGTTCTTTGCGAGAAGCCAAGTAGGCGTGAACATGGCGCTCAAGAACCTCGTCCTCGACGCTCGTTAGGCGAATGGCGCCGAGTGCCGCGGGCAGCGGCAGCATGCTGCGGTTTGAGCGCGCGAACTGCTGCCTACGGAACTCCTCGATAAACGAAGCAGGCTCCAGGTCAAATGCGAGCTCCTCGATACCAAAGTCCTCCAGGCAATCATCGACCTCAAAGACGTAATCGATATCGAAGTCGCAGGCATCGTGGGCGAGGCGCGACTCAAATCGCATGCCCTCGGAC
>JAIHTM010000246.1 GCA_022713905.1 Collinsella sp. | reverse complement strand
CGGGGTCAAAGATATGGCACCGTGGGGACACATGTATGTCAATCCTGGTCTAACAGAGCCAAAGAAAAACCATTTGCGTCAACGGCGCGGACCTCAATCGACCGTAGATGCAGTGGCAAGTGTGCGGATCCAGGCCAAGTTTTAGCCTTGGCGGAGAGGCCTAGTGCTTCTTGTAAGTAGGTAAGCGCTTCGTTCATTTCCATCTTTTTCGCTTAGTTCCAGTTAATATTGGAATTATGCATAATTTTCGGAAATAACGAAATTTCTATCAGGTATGGACCAGCATTTGAGTTTTCAAAATATCTCGAATCAACTGAGCGATTCGGGATACAATGTTTATAGAAAACGACGCATCCCGCGTAAGTGTTAAGGAGCGCGGGCAGCCTAGTTTTCTAACGTGTTAAACGGCCGGGCTGCAACCCCGGCCGTTTTTATTTGCGCTTGCGGCGCAAACGCCGAGAACCGTCCGCACCGCGCGTGCGCCTACGGACCTTAAACCGAACCTCATACGAGTCAAAAAACGCGATGACGAACGAGCCCACCGCCGCAAGGGCGGCGAGCACGTTAAGGAATTTCAGCATTTGGGGACCTCCGATCGAGTCGTCGGCCGCCCGCGCACGGAATGCGTCGCAAAGCCATTTTACCGCGAGTGCTCGCACTTACAGCTGGTATACGCGATTTTGACAAACATTTGTTCGATAATCATACGATTGACCCTTCGGACAGTGGAGCCCAACCGCATTGTCCGGCATATTTGCGTTTTCAAAACAGCCCGAATCGGCGGGGCGATCCGGGATACAATGCCAGTAGGAAACGACGCACCCCGCGTAAGTGATCGAAAGCGCGGGTGGCCTAGTTTTCTGGTTTTGTTAAATGCCCGGGATCCGACCCCCGGGCATTCTTATTTGCGCTTGTTGCGGCGCAAATGCCTTCCACCGTCCGCACCGCGCGTGCGCCTACGGACCTTAAACCGAATCTCATACGAGTCAAGAAACGCGATGACGGATGAGTCCGCACCGGACGGTGGAGGCTGCCTGTGTTGTCCAAAAAGAACGGGGCAGACTCCAGCGTGGAGTCTGCCCCGAAAAGAGAATGGCAAAGCAAGAACGTGGATGGACGAGAAAAGTGTCCGCAAGTCTCATGGCCATCGCATCCCACCTGCCAAAGGGATGGGTGAGCGAGCGTTACTCCTGCTCGGACTCCTCAGCCTGCTTACGGCTGCGGACGAGGTGTGCCACGCCAATGCACAGCACCGCGCCGCCAGCAATCCAAGTGAAGGTCACGCCGTTAAGGCCGGTAAGCGGGAGGCCGGAGCCCTTCTGGTCGACAATGGTAAAGCTGAGTTTGCCGACTTCAGCTTTCGCGGAGTTCTGCTGGATGACATTTTCACCTGCCACAATGGCGCTCGTAGTGTCGGGCGTCACATCCGTACCGTCCTGATTGAGCGTGCGGCTGATAGTAAAGGTCACACCGCTTGCTGCGGAGTTATTGTAGCCAGGCGCAGGCTTAACCTCCTTGAGGATATAGGTGCCCTCGTCGAGGCCGACAACGTTAATCTTGCCGTTGCTGTCAGTTGTCAGAATTGCATTATCCTTAGTTGACGTCGTGGTACCGTCGGCCTTGATAAATTCGCTGGAGTCTTTCTCCTGTAGCGTGAACTGAACGCCTTCGAGGGTCTTGTGCTTGCCAGTCTCATCCTTGTCGTTACCAACCTTGGTGACGTCGATGCCGTAGGTGTAGTCGTAGGCAGGATGCGTAACCGTAGTGCCGGTACCGTCGGTGTGCGGGTTGTTGGAATAGGTCAGTTTTACCGTGTTTGTCTGGGCCTTACCGAGAATGTTCTCGTTAATCTTGTTAGCAACAAGTTTTGCCTGGTAGTTCACATAGACCTTTGAATTACCGCCAACGACAATGGGCTCACCGGCCTCATTCTTTACTTCTTTGAGATTATCGAAAGAGACAGTGAGTTTATTGTTGCTTTCCTCAGAAGGATAGTTCACTGTATAACAACTGTCCGCTACGACCGTATCGCCAATTTTGACCTTAACGACCGGCTTACCGTTCTCGTCGCATACCGGCACCATCGTAGAAGGAAGCTCGTCGGTAAAAGCATAGCTGTACTTAGTGTACGTATTGATGTTGCTAGCAACAGTGCCGGCAAGCTGATAATCAATCGGCTGCTCAGAGGCAGAGTCGGCGGACTTGTTGGGAGCACTGAAAACGTCCTTGCTATTGTCCGTAACAAACTTGCCGTTCTTGTCATCCTTGACGGCCTTGGTCACGTTGGGGACGTCCTTCTTGGGCTCCGCCTTTACATCTTCACCACCGACGACAGTGAAGATTGGCGAGGTATAGGCGTCGGTATTGCCGTTGGCCGAATCGCTAGATGTGGTCGAACCAACATTTGCAGTCACAAAGAGCCAATAGCCGGTGTTTAAAGCCTTAAAGTCTCCCTTGCTGGAATCGCCTGGGTTTGTCCAGGTTAGAGTCGAACCCTCAAGTGCGGCAGCAATCTTATCCAACGTGGAGCCAGCGTCAACCTTGGCAGTCTGGCCAACATTATCACCGGCATTATCTTTAATGTACTTGGCCCAAGCCTGAGCGCCTGCATTCGCATCAGGAGCCTTCGCGACGCCAGCAAATGCACCAGTCACAACATTCATAACATCAGGCGACGCCCAATCAATATCGGAAAGGATCTTATCGCCAGACCAGGCACTTCCATCATAATTCTGCGTAACCTTTGCCTTGAAAATCTGGATGCCCTTAAAGGTTGTGTCCTTATAGGTCTTCTCGTCAATCTTTACATTGCCGTTCTCGGCCACCGTCGGCGTACCCTCAGCAAACGCCATGGTCACCGGAGCCATCACGCCGCCGAAGCTCAACGCGGCTGTAAGGCCTGCCGTTACTGCCAGGCGGGCGATGTTCTTGCTCATACTCATCTTCTTTTCCTCTGCTTTCTGCTCGAATTCCATTTGATCTAAATCTGTCTGTCTGTGTCTTAGCATCTACTTCGCTACGTCTCGCCCGCTCTCTGTGGGGCTGCCAGCTACTCTTTATGGCTGCCACCTCCCCGCTTGACCAGGAGCGCGACCACGATGAGTGCGGCTCCGGCGACCGCTGCGGCGGCCGCGGCGTACATTGCCATATCGCCAGTCGAGGGCATAAAGCCTCCGGTGGTAATGCTAGGGGGTGTGCCGGTGGGCGTGTTGATGAGCGACGCCTCCAAGCTGCCCGTCGACCCGTCCGCGCTGTCGGCGCGCAGGGGCGACTCGGCCGTGATGGTGAGCTTGGGCTTGGCGGCGGCCACCTGGTCGACGTCCAGGCCCTCGGCCTTGACTGTCACTGAGCGCGTGCCCTCGAAGGCGGTGTAGCCCTTGGGTGCCTTGAGCTCGCGGACCTCCAGCTTGCCCGAGTCCACGCCCGAGACGGTCACGCGGCCGTCCTCGCCCGTGGTGACGGTGGCCTTGCCCTCCGCATCCCACGTGCCGTCGGCCGCTAGCGTGCGACCGCGGTCGTCGGCGATGCTCAGGACCGCCCCGGCAAGCGGCTTGTCGCCGTCGCTGCCGCGCTTGGTGAGCGCGAGATCCCAGGTGTAGGCGCACGCGTCGTCGCTCGGCGTGCGGGTGAAGCCGGCGTCGCCGGACTGGTCGGCAAAGGGAGAGCGCGGGTAGCGCAGGTAGACCTCGTTGGGGTTGCCCTTCGCGATGCCGTGGTTGCACGCGCTGTTGAGCGGCGCGTTGTACACGGCGACCACGCGGGCGCCCGCGGCGAAGGCGTCGGCCCCGCCGAGCTCGGCGATGAGGTCGCCGGTGCGCACGGTGAAGGTTCCGTCCGCCGCTACCTTGGTGGCGCACTGGGACGTGATGTCGGTCCAGCCCTTCGCGGGCTCGGTGCCGGCGCGGCCGTCCCTGCCGGTCGAGACGGCGTCGAAGCCGCCATCGACGCCCGCCGCCGCGTACACGCGCATGCTCGCGGCCACCTTGGAGGGGTCGAGCCCCGCG
>JAIHTM010000245.1 GCA_022713905.1 Collinsella sp. | reverse complement strand
ATATGCAGGCGGTCGACTCGTTTGAGCAGCTTCGCGACATCGATGCGTGGGCGCGTGAAAAGGCTGCGCAGGTGCTCGCCGCAACCCGTTCCTAACCCATAAGGATTGCTTTTTCGTTTTATGGATACTGTTCTGAGCGTTCTCTCATCGGTCTTTTGGGGCCTGCTGATGCTTTCCGTCCTCGTGTTTTTGCACGAGGGCGGCCACTTTTTGGCGGCGCGTGCCTGCGGCGTCCGTGTGACCGAGTTCTTTTTGGGCTTGCCGTGCCGCTTTGACATCCATTACACGTCGCGTCGCATTGGAACCAAGTTTGGCGTGACCCCGCTGCTGCTGGGTGGCTACGCTGCCATCTGCGGTATGGATCCGACCGACGTCTCCTGCGCCGATCGCGTGCTCGCGGCTATCTATCGTCATGGTCGCGTGACCGTGGCCGACCTTGCTGTCGAGCTCGAGCTATCCGAGGAGGTTGTGCTCGAGGCATGCGCCTTGCTCTTGGGTTGGGGCTCTATCGCGCCTTGGTATGAGGAAGGGGAGAAGCCCTCGCCGAGCTACTATCCCACCAAGTATCAGACGCTGCCGCGAGACGCGGCGGGCTACACCACTTTTGATGGCCGTCGTTTCGATCGCGAACATGCGACTGCCGAGGGCGATGTGTGGGAGCTGCCGTGCGGCGAGGCCGAGTTCCTTGCGCAAGAGCGTTCGCATACCTATCTGGGCCAGGGTTTTCTCAAGCGCGCCTTTATGCTGCTCGCGGGCATTCTCGTCAATATCCTGACGGGCTTTTTGCTGCTTATGAGCATCTACTCTATTGCGGGTGTCACCGTGCCGATGGATACCAACGTGATCGGTCAGGTTGACGAGGGGTCTATTGCCGCCAAGGCGGGTATCGAGGGCGGCGACGCGATCCTTTCGGTTGACGGAGTATCGTGCTCTACCTGGATGGACGTTTACGATGCCATCGGCAAGGCCGCCGGTAAGGACGATATCGCCATTGAGTATGAGCGCGACGGCAAGCAGCATTCGACCTCGGTTGCGCTCAAAGAGGACGAGCGCCTAGGTGTGTATGCCTCTACGCAGGTGGTCCGTTTAGACCCCATCACGTCGGCGCGTCTGTCATTCTCCTATGTTGTGCAGACCGCGGAGGGCGTGATGCGCCTGCTCCAGCCGCAGCATACGATGGAGATTCTCGATCAGTCTTCTTCGATCGTGGGTATTAGCGTTATGTCCTCACAGGCTGCTGCTGCCGGTCCTGCCACGTTCCTTTCGTTTGCCGCCCTCATTTCGTTCTCGCTTGGCTTTATGAACCTGCTGCCCATCCCACCACTCGATGGCGGCAAGCTGGTCATCGAGATCATTCAAAAGATTGTGGGCCGCGAGCTTCCGCTCAAGGTCCAGACGATTGTGAGCTATGTGGGCATCGCGCTCTTTGCGCTGCTGTTTGTCTATATGCTTCGTTCCGACATCCTTCGATTTATTCTGTAGGGGAGTGTTTGGATTGTCTTTATCCCATCCTTTGCCTCGCGATTTGACGCGCCCCGTGCATGTGGGCGGTGTGCAGATCGGTGGCGGTGCGCCGGTGGTGGTCCAATCCATGACCTGCACCGATACCGCTGATGCCCAGGCAACGCTTGCGCAAGTGTGCGCGTTGGCGCAGGCTGGCTGCGATATCGTGCGTGTGAGCGTGCCCACCGAGGCCGCGCTTGAGGGTTTCCGCACCATCTGTGCCGAGTCTCCGGTGCCAATCGTTGCCGATATCCACTTTAACCACAAGCTGGCCATTGGCGCTGTGGAGGCCGGTGCCGCCAAGCTCCGCATCAATCCCGGTAATATCGGCGATTGGGCCAAGGTCGATGCTGTCATCGATGCCGCGGGTGCTGCGGGCTGCGCAATTCGCATCGGTGTCAACGCTGGTTCGCTTGAGCAGGATATCGCCGAGCGCGACGACCTCACGCAGCCCGAAAAGCTCGTGATGTCGAGCGAGCGCTTCGTCAAGCACTTTGAGGACCGCGGCTTTACGAACATTGTGCTTTCGGCCAAGGCCCATAGCGTGCAAACGACGCTCGATACCTATCGAGCCCTGTCGCGTGAGATTCCCCACGTTCCGCTTCACCTGGGCGTGACGGAGGCGGGGACCAAGCTCCAGGGCACCATCAAGAGCTCTGTAGGCTTGGGTATCTTGCTTTCCGAAGGCATTGGCGACACCATGCGTGTGTCGCTCACAGCCGATCCGGTTGAGGAGCCGCCGGTTGCCTGGGGTATTCTGCAGTCGTTGGGCCTGCGTCGCCGTGGCCCCGAGATTGTCTCGTGCCCCACGTGCGCCCGCTGCCAGGTTAACCTTATTCCCATTGCCGAGGAAGTAACCGAGCGGCTTAAGAACTATACCGCGCCGCTTTCGATTGCCGTTATGGGATGTGCCGTTAATGGCCCCGGCGAGGCTTCTGATGCCGACCTGGGCGTTGCTTGCGGACGTGGTCAGGCCTTGCTCTTTTCGCATGGCCAGATCATTGGTAAAGTAGCTGAGGACCAAATTGTCGACGCGCTTATGGCAGAGGTCGACAAGCTTATTGAGGAGAAATAAATGACCCGAGCAATGTATATGTCTAAGCTCTATGCGCCGACGCTTAAAGAGGATCCGGCGGACGCTGAGCTCGCCAGTCACCGCCTGCTGCTCCGTGCCGGCATGATCCGCAAGGAGGCCGCCGGCCTGTATTCCTACCTGCCGCTTGCCTGGCGCTCGATCCGTAAGATCGAGAACATCGTGCGCGACGAGATGGACGCTGCCGGCGCCCAGGAGCTTATGATGCCTATCATGGTCGACGCCGAGTTGTGGCGCGAGTCCGGCCGCATCGACGCCTATGGCAAGGAGCTTGTGCGCTTTGACGACCGTCATGGTCGCGAGTTCGTCCTGGGCCCCACGCACGAGGAGACCGTCACGGCCCTGGTGCGCAACGAGCTACGCTCCTATAAGCAGCTGCCCGTCAACCTGTATCACATTCAGGACAAGTTCCGCGACGAGTTCCGTCCCCGCTTTGGCCTGATGCGCGGCCGCGAGTTCATCATGAAGGACGCCTACAGCTTCTCCGCCACGCAGGAGAGCCTGCAGGAGGAGTACGACAAGATGAAGCAGGCGTACGCCAATATCTGCGAGCGCTGCTACATCAAGGCTCTGCCCGTCGTCGCCGATTCTGGCGAGATCGGTGGCGATACCTCCGTCGAGTACATGGCTTTGGCTGACGCCGGCGAGGCTTCGCTCGTCTACTGCGACGATTGCGGCTTCGCTGCCGATGACGAGGCTGCAAGCACCAAGGTCGTCGTGACCGAGGGTCCTGGTGACGGTACGCTCACCAAGGTTGAGACTCCGGGCATGGGCACCATTGAGGCTGTTGCTAAGTTCTTTGGGTTCCCCGAGAACGGCACGCGCAAGTCGCTGGCACTCATCGACGCCGAGGGCAAGCCGGTCGTGGCCATTGTTCCGGGCGATCACGAGCTCAACGATTGCAAGGCCGAGCACGTCTTTGGCAAGGGCTATCGCATGATGACCGACGAGGAGCTTCAGGCGAACGGTCTGCACAAGGGCTTTATCGGACCGGTTAACCTGCCCGATGGCATTCGTCTGGTCTGCGACGAGAGCCTGCGCGAGTCCAAACAGTGGGCCTGCGGTGCCAACGAGGTCGATTATCACTTTACCGGTGCCTGCCCCGAGCGCGACTTTACCGTCGATGAGTGGGCCGATCTGGTCACCGTTGTCGCCGGCGACCCCTGCCCGCACTGCGGCAAGCCGCTCTCCGCTGCCCGCGGCATCGAGGTTTCTCAGGTCTTCCAGCTGGGCACCAAGTACTCCGAGGCCATGGGTGCCACCTTTATGGATGAGGACGGCAAGGAGAAGCCGCTCATCATGGGTTGCTACGGCGTGGGCGTGTCCCGCTCGCTTGCTGCCGTCGTGGAGCAGCACAACGACGAGCACGGTATCGTCTGGCCGGTCTCCGTTGCCCCGTACGAGGTCGCGGTGATTCCGCTTGATCCCACG
>JAIHTM010000244.1 GCA_022713905.1 Collinsella sp. | reverse complement strand
GGCCACGGGCGTTCAGGCTGCCGATGCCACGGGTGAAGCCCAGGCGGAGAACGGAATGACCGGGGGAACCGATTCGGCTGCCTCGAATGCCCGGTCTGGCCGACTTGCTTCCATTCGCATGTGGGTGGGCACGAACGTCCGTCGCGTTGCCCATACCGTAGAATTTTTCTTCGTCGGGTTGTTCGCCTCGGTGGTCGTGGTTTGCTTTTCCAGGCGTCCGTGGAGCGTATGCTCCCGTTGCGTGCCCGTATTGCTCTTTTGCGCCGCCTGCTCCGTTGGCGATCAGGTACATAAGATCTTTGTTCCCGGCAGGCATTTCGACGTTATCGATTTAGGATTCGATGCTGCGGGCTATGTCACCGCCATGCTGTTGGTATTGCTGGCAGCGGCGTTGGTGCGCCATGCGACTCGGCCGATCGGCGCCCATGCGAGGCGCTAGCCGGTAACAAACCCGTTTCTGATAATGCGACCTTGTTGAATTATTTTGTGTCGCGCGTATTTCCGAGCGGTCGGATTTGAGGGGCGAGCGGTAGAACGCTCGCCCTTTGTGCGCCACGATGCGGCACAATGTACCGTAAAAGCTGTTTATATCCGGTACGAATCGTTCGTTGGTCATTAATTCTTCTCAACGGAGGTGTTTGGGATGGCAAACGGATTGCTTTTGCGGCTTCGCGAGCGTGAGCTCAGCGCGAGCCCGGCGGAACGCAATGTCATCGCATATGTAAGCGCTCATCCGCACGAGGTGGTCGGGCTGTCCGTCCGTGGTCTTGCCGATGCCACGTTCTCCTCGCCCTCGAGCATTTTGCGCTTTTGCAAGCGCTTGAGTTTTGCGGGCTACAAGGAGTTCCAGCGCGAACTGATTGCCGAGCTGGCGCTCTTGGGTGACAAGAAAGACGTTGCCCTCGAGGACATCTCCATGGATGACAGCGTCGAACGTATCGTGGGGAAGGTGATGAAAAGCAACGTGCGCACGATCGAAGCGACGGCGCGAACGCTCGATTACACCGTCTTGGAGCGATGTGCGGCCTATCTTAAGCGGGCACGCGCGGTCAATCTGTTCGGTATCGGTGCCTCTCGTTTGGTCGCGCACGATCTGGCGCAAAAGCTCATGCGTGTCGACAAAGAGTGCCATCTGTACGACGACTGGCATGATCAGCTCTTGTGTGCCAAGAACATGCATGAGGGCGATATGGCAATCGCCTTTAGCTACTCGGGCTTGACGCAAGAGGTGCTGGACTGCACCGCCGAGGCCCAACGTCACAACTGTCCCGTTGTGGCCGTGACCAAAGTAGATGGATCATCCAAGCTTGCCACCATGGCCGATGCCGTGCTCGGCGTCGCTGCGAGTGAGCCCTTGGTCCGCAGCGGTGCCATGGCTTCGCGTATGGCTCAGCTTATGGTTGTCGATGCCCTGTACGCTGCTTACGTTGCCAGCGACTACGAACGAGCGACGCATGTCATTAAGCAAAACTACATCGAGAAACAGGAAAGATGAGGTGAATGAAATGCTCGATTTAACAAAATTCACGACCGAACAGCGTAATCAAAGGTCAATGGACCTCGATACGATGACATCGCTGCAAATCGTCACGACGATGAACGATGAGGATCTTCGTGCCGTCCAGTCGGTCACAAAAGTGTTGCCCCAGGTTGCCACAGCAATCGACTGGGCTGCTGAGGCACTCGAGCGCGGCGGGCGCGTCTTTTACATGGGCGCAGGCACCAGCGGTCGTCTGGGCGTACTCGACGCTTCGGAGTGTCCGCCCACGTTTGGCGTGTCACCCGATCTGATTGTCGGGCTCATTGCCGGAGGCGAGACGGCGTTTATCAAGGCTGTCGAAGGTGCCGAAGACAGCGAGGAGCTTGGCGCGAGCGACCTGCGGGGGCGTGGACTCTCGGACAAGGATCTTGTCGTTGGCCTGGCGGCAAGCGGTCGTACTCCCTATGTGGTGGGCGGCCTTGTGTACGCCAAGGCAACTGGGTGCAAGACGATCGCAATTGCCTGCAACCAAGGGTCGAAGATCGGGGAGAGCGCAGATCTTGCCATTGAACCCGTGCCCGGTCCCGAGGTACTGACCGGCTCAACGAGGCTCAAGGCGGGAACGGTTCAAAAGCTCATTCTCAACATGATTTCGACCGGTGCCATGGTCAAGATCGGCAAGGTATACCAAAACCTGATGGTCGATGTGCAGCAGACGAACGAGAAGTTGGTGGTGCGCGGCCAGAACATCGTGATGGAGGCGACCGGCTGCACGCGCGAGTGCGCTATTCAGGCGCTTGCAGATGCCGGCGGCCACGTAAAAACCGCTATTGTCTCGGTACTGCTGGACTGCGATGCCGAGCAGGCTGCGGTAGCTCTTGAGCGAGCGCGAGGCCATGTCCGTGCTGCGGTGAGTGGCCATGAGAAGAGCAATGCCGATGCCCAATAGGTGCGCGGCGTGAGCTGATATGACATCCAGACGAGATACCCAATACAAGGAGGAGTTATGACGAACAAAGAGCTGGCTCAAAAGCTGCTGGACCTTTTGGGCGGTAAAGACAACGTGCTGGCAAACGCGGCGTGCATGACGCGCCTGCGCGTGACCGTCAAAGACACGGGCAGCGTCGACACGGAGGGCATTAAGGCACTCGACGGCGTGATGGGCCTGGTCGAGGACGACACGATGCAGATCGTGCTGGGGCCGGGCAAGGTGAATAAGGTGCTCGAGGAGTTCTCCAAGCTCACCGGCCTTGCGAAAGGCGTTGCTGACGAGAGCGTGGTCGACGCTGCGGCCACAAACAAGGCCGCGCAGAAGGCCAAGTACGAGTCCAAGCCGGTTCAGGCTTTCCTCAAGAAGATTTCCAATGTCTTCGTCGCCCTGCTTCCCGGCATCATTGCGGCTGGCCTTATCAACGGTATCTGCAACGTCATTAACGTCTCGACGGCAGGTGCGCTTGCGGGCGAGTGGTGGTACCAGGGCATTCGTTCCATGGGCTGGGCCCTGTTTGCCTATCTGCCCATCTTGGTGGGCTATAACGCGGCACGTGAGTTTGGTGGCTCCGCTGCGCTGGGCGGCATCGCCGGCATGATGTGTATCGCCAACAGTGCCATGCCCCTGCTTGCGCCTGGCGCGGCTGATCCTGCCACTGCCATTCTGCTGCCGCTCACCAATGCGCAGTACAACCCCGCAGCGGGCGGTATGATCGCGGCTCTTATCGCTGGCGCATTTTTTGCCTGGATGGAGCGTCAGATTCGCAAGGTTATGCCCAACGCACTCGACACGTTCTTGTCCCCGCTGCTGGTGCTCATCATCGGCGCCTTTGCTCTGATGCTCGTCATCCAGCCGGTCGGCGCATGGCTGACGACTGCCATCTTTAGCGTTTTGACCTTTATCTTCGAGAAGCTGGGCGTCCTGGGCGGCTATATCCTGTCGGCAGGCTTCTTGCCGCTGGTTTCCGTCGGCCTGCATCAGGCGCTTACGCCGATCCACGCTATGCTCAACGATCCCGACGGCGCTACCAAGGGCATCAATTATCTGCTTCCCATCCTTATGATGGCTGGCGGCGGTCAGGTCGGTGCCGGTCTGGCGCTGTACTTTAAGACCAAGAACGCCAAGCTCAAGAAGTACGTCGCAGAATCCATTCCCGTTGGCATCCTGGGTGTGGGCGAGCCTCTGATGTATGCCGTTACGCTGCCGCTCGTTCGTCCGTTTGTGACGGCCTGCCTGGGTGCCGGATTTGGCGGCGCGCTCGCGGCGCTGCTTCACATCGGCACGGTTTCTCAGGGCGTTTCCGGTCTGTTTGGCCTGCTGATCGTCGTTCCTGGCCAGCAGCTCGGCTACGTTGCCGCTATGCTGCTTGCCTATGCCGCCGGCTTTGTCCTGACGTGGTTCTTTGGCGTCGACGAGCAGAAGATCAACGAGTTCTTTGGCGAATAGTTTGATATCGCGAGCCGTGTTGCTCAGGGCTCGCGGCGCGCGGCAGATTTCTTGATGCTATGGTTGTGCCGGCGGGGCTAACTGCTCCGCCGGCTTTTTTAAAGGAGCGTTGAAACGTGAAAACGGGTAT
>JAIHTM010000243.1 GCA_022713905.1 Collinsella sp. | reverse complement strand
GATATGAACCCTCTTTATCAGTCTACTTTTCCAATAAATCGGTAGTATATCTCTATTTCCTGTATTCTTTCGTTCTCCTCATTCGTTGTTGCTTCGTGAATAAGGATTTTTTCTATCATTGCATTTAATAACGGTGCTGTCAGTTCCTTTGGTACGGAATACTCCTTGATTAACTCAATCCACTTTTCAGCACCTATCATATCCTGTTCCATTTTACTTAATTCTTCTCTTAGGTTGGTTATCTGCTGTTCAAGTTCTATCTGCTCTTTTTGATATTTCCCCGACAGCATGATGAAGTTTCGTTCCGTTATCTTCTCACAGGCTCTATCTTCATACATTTTTGCAAATAAACGGTCAATCTCATTTTGTCGGTTCTCGGCTTTCTTCAAGGCACTTGCCTTTTTCTTCTTTTCCCGTATTCGCTCTGCATTGCCGACTTTCTGTATTTTGTTCAATACCTTTTCTTCGTCCTGCTGTACTGCCTTAGCCCAATACTGCAATCGTTCCAATACAGCTTGATACAGCACATCATAGCGGATATAGTGCATAGAACAATAACCTTTGCCAAACTGTCCGTAGAAACTACAAGAATAATAACTATACGGTGTTTTATTTGCCTTATTTGTCGCAAACCTCATAGACCAGCCACAATCCGCACACTTGACAAGCCCTGCAAATATCGGCGTTGCCTTTTCCTTTGTCTGTCTACGCCTTGATTTTATCTGCTCCTGCACACGATAGAACACTTCCTTGTCAATAATCGGTTCGTGCGTGTTTTCTACTCGAAACCATTCGCTTTCGGGCTTTCGTACTTTCTTCTTGCTTTTGAAAGAAACGGTTGATTGTCGATTATGAACGCTGTTTCCGATATAGACTTCACTTTTCAATATCGCCTTTACATGAGCAATCGTCCACTCATAACGCTTGCTTTCGGGCTTTCCCTCAAAGATATGAGCAAAAGTACCGTACCTTGTAAAATTCAACCAAGACGCTGTCGGGACTTTTTCTTCTCGCAGTATTTTTGTGATTTTGGCACTACCGTAACCTTGATAGGCTAGAGAGAAGATTTTTTCAACAATCCATTTTGTTTCCTCATCAACCAACAGTTTCCCTTTGATGTCGGGGTGTTTCTTATATCCTAACGGAGCATAAGCCCCATAATACGCACCCTCTGCAAATTTCGTCTTAAAGGCTGATTTCACTTTACGGCTCGTATCTCTTGCCACCCATTCATTGATGATGTTCTTAAATGGTGCAATCTCACTTTCGCCTTTTTCGCTGTCCACACCGTCGTCAATCGCTATGTAACGGACATTATGGCTGGGAAAATACAATTCTGTATATTGTCCTGTCATAATATAATTTCTACCAAGTCGTGATAAGTCTTTTGTTACAACACAGTTGATTTTTCCTGCCTCTATATCCTCAATCATTCTTTGAAAACTCGGTCTGTCAAAATTTGTTCCCGACCAGCCGTCATCAATATATTCATCAATCACATTCAAATGATGTTCTTTTGCATATAGACGCAACATACTTCTTTGTGTGGTAATGCTGGAACTTTCGCCCTGTAATTCATCATCTCGGCTTAACCTAAGATAAAGTGCAGTATTGTAAATCTGTTGTTTCATTGTCAGTTATCCTCCTTTATAACTAACCCGTGTTTACAATACCTGCTTGCAAGTAAAGTATAACACGGGTACTTTTTGTCATTCAATCTATTTCTTACAACTGCACCGATTTTATGCGATTGTCTGCTTTGCTTTTTCCAACATGACATCAGTTAGAAGTTCTTCCATTGTCTTTCCCTTTTCGGAGAAATGCTCTTTTACAACAATCTTTGTCTTTCCTCTGTTGCCAATGCCACACTTGTTATTTTTCTTTTGAATTGTTTTTACAGCATTATCAATAACACATACCCCCTTTCTGTAAAATCTTTCTAAGCAATTCAACGGCTTTTGTCATAGCCCACAGGACTTCCACCTCTGCATAGTTCTTATGTAGCCGTACCCATTGCGTGCGACGCTTTTAACGCTCAAGCTGTGGCTGTACGGGAGTATCATTATCTGACAGCACAGGTCATGGCGATAAAAGAGGACAAATCTTTTACAAGAACACAGATAGGTTGTCGCTCACTTTTGCAGGAGAAAGGTCATGGCGTATCTGTTTCAACGGCTCGCTGTCTGTCAAAGGTATTGAATTGCTTTATTCAGTTGTCAAAGAGCGATTGAAAGAAGAAAATCATCTTTCCTATATATCGCGTTGGAAAAGAGTAAAAGCGTAACCAATATTCAAAACTTTTTTCTTTTCTTGTACCATATAGGGAAAGAAATTGTCATTCTGCTAAGTTGATGATGAAAAGATTTCTTTTCACACCCTAACTACCTATGCAATACCGTTACTGCCAACTATGAAATGAAAGATTTTGTTTGCTCCATATAGGGAACGACAACTACCAAATGTTAAGTTGAGAATGAAAATATTTTCTTCTTTTCACATCAACACTCAACTGCTAATACCTGTTTGAATACAAATTGAAGATACTTTGTCTTCTTTCACATAACACTGTCCACTCATCTTGAATTTCCGACATTTTTTCAAAACTTTTCTTCTTTCACTCCATATAGGGAATGGAAACCTTGATTTGATGACCTATTTTCAAAAAAAGTTAGATTTCCTTTTCTCGTACCATATCTGTACACAAGTTGATGTTTTGTTGCAGATATTTTGAAGAAATTAAAAAATACCGTCATTCTCTTGTGGGACAGCGGTATCTATGCGTTCTTCTATGGTTGATTTTTCTAATTGTAATAAGTGTTTATGCTTATCTTTGAGTTCTGCCTGCTCAATCATATCTTTCAGTATCGTTGTATGATTTTCTCTGTCTAATGCTTGTACCATTTTTATGGTTGGTGCAACCTGTCTTTGTAACCAATGTAATGCCTTTTGTAAAGTATAAGGTTCTGGTTTAGTCGTTAATCGTATCGGCTCTCTATTTTCCCCTATAAACCATGCCCAATCATCATTTGTTTTCCATTGACTTTTCGGTTTATCATCTTCTCTATCAACAAAGCGGACATAATGATTGATGATAGAAAAAGCGGTGCGTTCAGCGTCCCGATAGGTCAGTAAATCTACAACCGCATAATAGGCTCGTTCATTCTTCATGCGTATTTCAAAACGGTTCTTGATTTCTGTATCTTCAACTTCTATGCCATTTTTGACATACTGCTCGTAATTTTTCTGATAGGCACACATATATAACTCACTACTGGTTGAACCGAGATATAAGGTTTCTCCTGTATTCTTTGGTAAATCGCTACCACATTTTTCCGTACCGCTGTAATCTTTCTGCATACGAAAGTAGGAGATACATTCGCCAGCCTTGTATTTTTCCTTTAACTTTGGAATATCTAATATTCCTGCTTTATCATTGATTGCCAAGTCAAGTCGTTTCATCTTACCACCTGCCGTTAAACAATCCAGCATAAAGTCATACCATGAGCGTTCCTGTGCCAATAGATAACTTTCCATTTGCCGACACCCTCTGCCTTTTAGTTCTAATAAAACACCTAAATGCTCTTGCATGGAACACATGATGTTGATGTCGCCTAAAACATATTTGCTTTCATATCCGTATTTTCCAAAATCTTCATAAAGCATATAATCGGCTTTTAGTTGTAATACTTCACGAATAATCTTTAATGCGTCTGTCGTAGGAAAGCGGACACGGAAGTAATCAATCAACAGAAATAGTGGTTCTTGCGGATTGAAACGCTCAATCTGTTTTTCTATCGTTTGTTTTAGTTCAGCAGAGGGAACAACAGTCCCATTCTCTATCTGGTTAAAATATGTACGACTGATACCACAGGCAACAGCAAGTTTTCTTTGTGTTACTCCATATTCTTCACGCTTTTGTCTTAATTCTTCTATAAAGTTTTTATCATTCATTCTTCAATTCCTCCAATCAAAAAAGGCAACTACCATATTTGATAATTGCCTATACTTAAATTTCCGCAAAAGAAAAGACAATCAATTTCTCGTTTGAAATCAACTGTCTTTCCTATGTCTTATTCAATTTTTATGTATTAAATGAGTGCT
>JAIHTM010000242.1 GCA_022713905.1 Collinsella sp. | reverse complement strand
GGCGATGTGGAGATGACGGTTCCGAACTCGACGGGCTTTAAGGCGAGCCTCACCTTGGGCAGCGGCGACTTCGAGAGCGATTTCCTTCCGCTTGGCTACGACGGCGAGACCATTTTGAATCTTGAATTCGATAACGGCGATAAGTCTGCTACGTATCGTTTTGAGGTCGGTTCGGGCGACATGTCGTTTGATCCGGAGTGACATGCGGTTTTCGGAGATCGGTACATATAGGCATGCTCTTTGATGGAGGCGCCGGAGCCGTGACGGGCTTCGGCGCCTTTGCCTTTACAATGGGGGCATGGAACAGATTATCTTGAACATACTCGAGGCTCTGCGTCGCGGCGAGACCGTGGACGACAAGGTGCTCGTCAAACTGATACATGCCGAGGCGCGCCGTGAGGGTGCCGACAAACGCGATTTGGCCAAGCGCCGTCTGCTGCCGTTCTACCAGCGGGTTAAACGTGAGGAGCCGGCTCGTTGGGCTGGGTGGAATGTCGATGCCGAGCTGGAACGTCAACTGCTGCAGGTGCTGCGTATGAAGCCTCGTCGCACGGCTTCGGGCGTGGCAACCATTACCGTCATCACCAAGCCGTGGCCGTGCTCGGGCGATTGCCTGTTTTGCCCCAACGATCTGCGCATGCCCAAAAGCTATTTACATGCCGAGCCGGCGTGTGCCCGTGCAGAGCAAAACTGCTTCGATCCATATCTGCAGGTGAGTGCTCGTCTGACGGCACTTTCGCAGATGGGGCATGCGACCGACAAGATTGAGCTCATCGTGCTCGGTGGCACCTGGAGTGACTATCCGCAAGGCTATCAGACGTGGTTTATGTCGGAGCTCTTCCGTGCGCTCAACGACGATGCCGTCGCCGGTGTGGCGGCTAATCCCATGCTGGCGCGCCCGGGTATTAGCCGTGCCGAGGCGGGGCGCCTGCTCGATGACGCTCCTGCCGACGCTCTGCCGCCGGTGGTGGCGGAGCGTCGCGAGCACTATCGGGCCGCCGGCATTGCGATCGATGAGGCCGAGCTTACAGCCGGCGTTGCCAACGAGCAGGGACGTGTGGATGCTGCCGTGGGTGGCTATAACCGCGCGGTGCGTCGTCTGTACGGCCCCGGTACGCCGTGGGGCGAGGTCGCCGAGTGGCAGACGGCAACGATGGAGGAGCTTGAGCGCCAACAACGCATCAACGAGACGGCGAAGCATCGCGTGGTGGGACTCGTTATCGAGACACGCCCCGATGCCGTGACGCCACAGGCGCTCACGCTCATTCGTCGTCTGGGCTGCACCAAGATTCAGATGGGCATCCAGAGCCTCGACCAGTATCTGCTTGACATTAACGAACGTCGTATCACGGTGGCTCAGATCGAGCGAGCGTTTTCGCTCGCGCGCCTATTTGGCTTTAAGATCCACGCGCACTTTATGCTCAACTTGCTGGGCGCCACGCCCGAGGGGGACAAGCGTGACTACGAGCGCTTTATGACCGAGGGCACCTTTATGCCCGACGAGGTCAAGGTCTACCCGTGCGCGCTCATCGAGGGCTCGCGTCTGGTGGGCTGTTACGAGCGTGGCGAGTGGCGCCCCTATACCGAGGACGAGCTGCTCGATGTGTTGGCCGACGACATCGTGGTGACGCCGGCGTTCTGCCGCATCAGTCGCATGATTCGCGACTTTAGCTCCGACGACATTATGGTGGGCAACAAGAAGCCCAACCTACGTCAGCTCGTTGAGAACCGCTTGTCGGCTCGTGGAGAAGGCGCGACGGTGCGTGAGATTCGCTATCGCGAGATCAGCACGGCGGGTGCCGACCTGGACGAGTTGACCCTTGACGAGGAAGTGGCGTACGAGACGCCGGTGACGCACGAGCGCTTTTTGCAGTGGGTGACGCCGCAGGGCAAGATTGCGGGCTTTTTGCGCCTGTCGCTGCCCGACCATTCGTTTGTTGCCGCGCATGCAGACGAGTTGCCGACGACGCCGGACGAGGCGATGATTCGCGAGGTGCACGTGTATGGTATGGCGGCACGTGTGGGCGATCAGGGCCAGGCGGCTCAGCATCACGGTCTGGGGCGTCTGCTCGTGGAGCGTGCGTGCCAGATTGCTCGGGATGCGGGGTATACGCACATCAACGTGATCAGCGCGATCGGTACGCGCGAGTACTATCGTCACCTGGGTTTTTGCGACCATGGTCTCTATCTGCAAAAGGAGCTCTAGATGAACAAGCCGAGTGTTTCCGCTGGCGTTGTTGCCGGTGTTGCCCTGGGAGCCGCGGCGCTGGGTGCTGCTGCCGTCGCTGTTCGCGCTGCCTGTCTGCAGGTCGCGCGAACCCGCAACGGGTTGGCGCGTGTGAAGCGTGTGCACGACGAGAGCGGTGACGAGGTTCGCGTGCTCGTACAGGGCGGCGTCTACCAAAGCGCGAGCTATGTTGGCGATCGTTGGGCGGAGCCAGTCTTTGCGTACTATCGTACATTTGACGATGTGTTTGAGGCCGAGGATGCGATGCGCGACGCTTATGGTCGCGGCATCGACCGCATGCTTATGCTGGGCGGCGGCGGGTTTGCCTATCCCAAGTTTGCGCTGATGTCGCACGAGGACTTGCGCATGGACGTCATCGAGTATGACGCAGAGATTACGCGTCTGGCACGTCGTTGGTTCTACCTGAACGAGCTGGAGCGCACGGTTGGCGATCGCCTGAGGGTGATTACCGCTGAGGCGCGTTCGTACCTGGGCGTGACGAGCGTGGGGCATCGTCGCTACGACGTGATCGTGAGCGATTGCTTTGGCGGTGCCGAGCCCGTACGCGAGCTGGCAACTGCTGAGGCGCTGCGTCTGGTGCGGGGTAGCTTGAATCCGGGCGGTATCTACGTGGCTAATATTGTGAGCGCGAACGAGGGGAGCGATGTGTCGTTCCTGCGCGATTGCGCCGCCACGGCGCTTGAGGTGTTCGACCGCGCTTGGGTGGTCCCATGTGGTGATACGGAGTTCGGCGGCGAGGAGAACTACCTGCTCATCGCCAGCGACGGCGACTACGCCTTTGCCGAAGCCGTGCCCTTCGACACCGACTTCCTCGGCACCGTCCTTCACGATAAGTAAGTCTCCCCGTCCCAAAAAAGACTGGTCTTAGGCGTGGTCGCGCCAGTCGTGAACGCGCTGCTTCATGCCCTCTATGTCGAGCACGCCTTCGGCAAACCCCTTGCGCACGAGCTCCTCGGGAACGAATTCGTCGTAGCGGTCAAAGTAAGGCACCTCGCCAGGATAGACGAGCTCGATGGGATCGAAGTCCTTCTCGGTCTCGGCGGCGAGCACCTCAAAGAACGTCTCCTCGTCGGCCTTCATCTTAAACTGCATAAAGTACGGGCGTGACGGGTCGAGTCCGCGAAGGCCCAGCTCAGCGGCGCATTTGATTTTAAGCATGCGCTCGAGTGCTAGGAAGGCGAAGCTGCCCAACCAGGGGAAGAGCACCCAGGTATCGCCGCCCAGGTTAATGAGCGGCTTGGTTCCCGCCCCCGAAATCTCGGCCGTATGACGAGCCTGCGCCAAGCGGGCCCGTGCGTTACCCATAAGGTACGGATATGTCGCGTGCTCGTTGAGCGCCTTGCGCATGCGCTCGAGCA
The DNA here is from genome assembly GCA_022713905.1 of Collinsella sp. Lineage (GTDB taxonomy): Bacteria > Actinomycetota > Coriobacteriia > Coriobacteriales > Coriobacteriaceae > Collinsella. Next base: position 495 of record JAIHTM010000242.1, on the reverse strand, counting down.
CATGCGTGTTAATGTCGCCGGGGCAGTCGCCAAAGTAGGCCGGCACCCGGCCCTTGACCTGCGTGGCAAAGACAGTGTGGCGCTTCCAGTCCACTTCCTCGACAATCCAGCAGTGTCCGGCGATGGCGATGCGCTCACCGGGCGGGGGCGGATTAACGATCGTGCCCAGCTCGGCCGATTCGCTCCGGACGGTAAACTCTTCGTTTTCTTGAAACACGGCGTAGAACTTAAAGTTGTTGATGATGCGCTCGCCCGCGAGGCCCACGATGAGCCCACCGCCCTCAGTGACCTGGATGTGGTCGATCTTGATGAGGTGGCGCAGCAGTACGCGATAGTCATCGGCCGAGACGCGGTGGAAATAGCTGAGCGTGAGCACACGCTGAGCAAGCTCGGCCGGTGTGAGTTCGCCGGTGCTGGCGAGCGTCGACATGGTCTGGTGATAGAGCAAACTGTAGGGGAGTCGATCGAGCTCGGGCGGCTCGACCCACTTTTCTT
>JAIHTM010000241.1 GCA_022713905.1 Collinsella sp. | reverse complement strand
GGCGAGGGGGCGGCTTTGTAAAGCCGTTTGGCCCCACCCGCATAGCGGGTGGTTTCTGATGCGGCGCGCTGCGCGCCCCGCACAGGCTAAAGCCTCTAATGAAGCCCGGAGCTCCCCCACGGGGAGCTCCGGGGCACCCGTCTCAGGGCGCCCTGTGCAAAAAACGGCAAATATGAGTACTGTCACCAATTTAGTAGCAGCGTATTACCGCCTCACGAGCCCTTTTTGAGTTCCGCACAGCCTGCTTGGCGCCAAGATATTCCACATTCGTTTACTATCTCTTCGCTGAATCCAGATTTTCGGCCCAAGTTTCTTTGTTTTTGCTGTCACTAATCTAGTAACAGTACTCATATTTGCCGTTTTTTGCACAGAGCATATAAACAGACCCCCTATAAAGCCATAGTTTTACGCTGGCTTGAGCCCAAAGCACGCTCGGAGCGTATTCAGCAGAGCATCTTGCCTCTTTCGACGAGCCTCTACGCGATTCTGATATCGCTTACCCATACGCTGGTGGATGCGCCATGCGAGCGCTTCCATCGCTTCCATGTCGCGGAGCATTTCGTTGTTGACCGTCGCGACCTCGATTCCCATAGTAATCAAGCCCGTGTTGCGTTTTTCATCATGGATACGTCCCCTCCGGGAGGAATGACCCAGCTCACCGTTGTATTCCAGGTCAAACCGGGCTGCCTCCTGATACGCATCGCAAACTGCATGCGGCATCCCCGAGATTGCCTGCGCGCGGTCATCGAACTCAATCTTGTAGTCGGTCTTAAAGGGACCGCAGGCAAATCCGCCATAGGAAAACGGAAGCGAAAACAGAGCGAGCATGATGCACTCCATGGGCGAGCGCAGGTTTTCTGACAAGTAGGGACACAGACGCTGCAGTTGTTTGGCCGCATTCCCCTTGCATACCGCGAGGTAATCTGCCAGACGATCGGGCGTCAGCACCGGCTCAACCTCAAAGTAGCCCACGTCTGCTGGCTGGTCCTTGTCCTTTGCAAGTTTATTCGTAACGGGCGAGGTGTAGGGAGGCAGATACTTCCCGCGGTCACTCAGTGAAATCTTAGAGCACAGCTCCTGGGCCAGGGCAAATGCCTGGATACAGCCGACCTCGCGGGCGACGACAACACAAAGGGCCTCGGGAGATAGACTGTACACCCCCGGTTCCACCTCTAGAATCGAGCCGGCGGGCAACCCGGAGCATACGGACCAGCCCACGCCAGGCATGCGGAGGCGCTGCGCCGCAGATCCCACCAGCAAGCAAAGATCTTCTTGCACCTCGCCGCTTGCGGCCCCAATCCGCACCAAGTCGGAAAGATAGATGTCCTCGGTCGAGGGCGACGACGTGCGCAGCACACGGCGCTCTTCATCGGGATTGAGGTCCCTCCAGCTGATGTAACCCATTTTTCGGCGCTCGGCGCGCATCATGCGTAGCGCCGAGGCGCCTGTTAGGATTACGGAAGCCGCCAGCTGTTCGTCTGTCGGCTCGTTGCGCCGCTCAATCTTTACTGCCACAAAACCACCCCTACCAAACGCGTGCGATAGCGAGGCCATCAACGGCCACGGCACCGGCGCGCTTGAGTTCCGCCGAAGCCGCTGCCATCGTCGCACCCGTGGTGATAACGTCGTCGATAAGCAGCAAGCGGCGGCCGTGCACGTCCTCAACCGTCTCGTACATGCCTTGGGCACGCTCGCGGCGCTCCTCACGACCGAGTTCGCGCTGGTCGCCATGCCCGTACTTGACGAGCGCATCGAGCAGGGGAACACCCGACAGCTCGCAAAATGGGCGCGCAATAGCCTCCATATGATCAAAACCACGCCGCCGAAACGCTGCCGCCGTCGCAGGCACAAACACCACCGCATCCGCACCGGACAGCACACCTCCGTAGCGATCGGGCGCTACGACCTGGGCATGCAGGGCGGTGTCGTAGAGCAGCTCCGCCAGATACGGAGCCAGACGTCGCTCGTCCGCATCCTTGTACGCTTTAATGATGCGCGGCAGCGGATGCGCATAGACGGCGCACGCCAGGCAGCGGTCGAGCGCCTCCGCCATTGCCGAGGACGTGCCCTCGACCGAACACTCAGTGCACAGCAAATCCCCAAACGGGGCGCCGCATCGGGTGCAGCCATGACGTGGGTCGATGAGCGTGAGCGCAGCCAGGCAGTCTTGGCAAATAAGCGCACCGGCGCGCTCGCAGCCGGCACATCGTGTTGGCGACAATGCCTCGAGCGCCTCGCGTGCCACCCGCTCGGCAAACGGTAGCAATTCGTCCGCAAACGGTAGGGCACCGGCACCCTGCAGACAGCTCAATATGTTCAGATGGTTCTTCAAGACACAACCCTCCCTACGTTCGGTCGCAGGGAGGGTTGTTGATTCGGCGCTATGATACCCCGATGCGCTCGGGGCAAGGCGGGCTAAATCCGCTCGCGGGCGTTATTCGCCGGCGGGCGGTTGTGGTGCGGACGAAGACGGGGTCGAGCCCTCGCCACCATCCTGGCGCGGCTTGCGGGAACGGCGACGGCGACGGCGCTTTTGACCCTGGTCGGCCGAGCCCTCGCCACCGCGATCCTCGCGCGGCTCGCGCTCGTCGCGAGCGGCGCCACGCGAAGCCTTGGCAGCCGCTCCCCCGCCATCTCCGGGACGACGGCGCGTGACCTTGACCTCGCCATCCGAGACCTGATCGGCCACGGAGGGCACTGAGGGCTTCTGTTGCGCGCCCGAGGAATGGCGACGGCGCGGACGCGGCGCGCGCTCCTCCTCGCCACGTGACTTGCCGCCCTTGTCGGCAGGCGCATCGGAGGCCGAGGGGCCCTTGGAAGCGGCACCAGCCTCGCGAGCAGCTGCGGCGCGGAAGGCGTCCTCGCGCTCCTCGCTCGACAGATGACGGCGACGACGGCGCGTGGGATTCATGCCACCGCCGCGATTCTGCTGCTGGGGTTGCTGAACCTCGCGCTCGCGGGGGGAATTCTTGCCTGCGGGAGCGGTCTCACCGGCATCGCCCGAGCCCGCGCGCTTGCGGCGGCGACGTCCACCGGCAGCCTCCTCAGCCTCGGGTGCCTCGGCCTTGCCGCGACCCTTACCGCGGCCGCGACCCTCGCCCTGGCTCTGACCGGCACGGGTATCGGCGTCCGCATCGCGACGGCGGCGCTTGGGCATCGACGTGCCGGCAAGACGGTCGGCGCTCGACAGGCCATCGCCCACGTCGACGCCGTTCTCGCGATCGAGCTCCATGAGCGCCAGGCGCATCTCGGGCGACTCGATGCGCTCGAGCACGTCGCGCGTCACGCAGTCGGGGCGGCAGTTGCAGCCCTGCTCGGCGGCCTTCTTTTTGCAGCCCTCAGAGCAGGTCATGTCGGCCAGGTTGACCTTAAAGACTTTGCCGTTCTCCAGGCGCAACACCAGCTGCTCACGCGGCGTGTCATATTCCTGGATGCGCGCCTTGCCAAGCGGCGTATCGATAAGCGTCTTCTTTTTGGGCGCGCGGCTCTTAAAGTCCTTGTACGCCTCGAACTCATAGCGCAGGCAGCACATCAGGCGGCCGCAGACGCCACTGATCTTGGATGAGTTGAGCGGCAGGTCCTGCTCTTTTGCCATGCGGATCGAAACCGGCTCAAACTGTCCGCCAAAGCGCGTGCAGCAGAGCTCCTGGCCGCACTGGGCATAGCCGCCCACCAGGCGGGTCTCGTCGCGCACACCGATCTGGCGCATGTCGACGCGAATGTGCAGCGTCGAGGACAGATCCTTGACGAGCTGGCGAAAATCGACGCGCTCCTCGGCCGCAAAGTAGAACACGGCCTTCTCGCCGCCAAACAGGTACTCGACGCCCACCGGCTTCATCTCGAGGTCGAGCTCCTTGACCAGGCGGCGGAAGTCGACCATGGCCTCGTCGCCCTGAATGGCCAGATCGTCGGCAAGCTGCAGGTCGATGTCGCTCGCCACGCGCAGCACGGGCTTGAGCGGCTGACCGATCTCGTCTTGCGGCACCTCAAAGGGATCGGCAGTGACCAGGCCGATCTCGGTTCCGCGCTCGGTGGAGCAAATGGCATAATCGGCCTCGAGGATATCCAGATCCTGCGGATCGAACCACAGGTCGCGCGAGGCGTAGGTA
>JAIHTM010000240.1 GCA_022713905.1 Collinsella sp. | reverse complement strand
GGACTGTCCGCAGCAGCGAGTAAAGGTAAGAACGCCCCGCCCCAACCCAGCTAACAAAGGAGCTGATATGTGCGATTGCACAGATCATAAGGACGAGATCCCTGCCTACGACGCGCAGGCCATTGAGTCCCGGTGGATGAAGTCTTGGGAGGACTCCAACCTTTTTGCCGTCGACACCGACGCCAGCAAGCCCAAGAAGTACGTGCTCGAGATGTTCCCGTATCCGTCGGGCGACCTGCACATGGGCCACGCGCGCAACTATACCATCGGCGATGCCATGGCCCGTCAGGCCCGCATGCGCGGCTACGACGTGCTGCATCCCATCGGCTTTGACGCCTTTGGCCTGCCCGCCGAGAACGCCGCCATCAAGCACAACACGCAGGCTGCCGCCTGGACGTATAAGAACATGGATCAGGCGCTTTCCACGATGAAGCGCATGGGCTTCTCCTACGATCTGGATCGCATGGTCAAGACCTGCAGCCCCGACTACTACCGCTGGGGCCAGTGGATCTTTGAGAAGATGTGGGAAAAGGGCCTGGTCTACCGTAAGAAGAACCCGGTCAACTGGTGCCCCACCTGTAAGACCGTTCTGGCCAACGAGCAGGTCACCGAGGGCAAGTGCTGGCGTTGCGGCACCGAGCCCGAGAAGCGCGACCTGGAGCAGTGGTACTTCAAGATTACCGAGTACTCCCAGGAGCTGCTCGACGACCTGGAGAAACTCCCCGGCTGGCCCGAGCGCGTCAAGCAGATGCAGGCCAACTGGATCGGCCGCTCCGAGGGCGCCGAAGTCGACTTTACCCTGTGCGACAAGGATGGCGAGCCCATCGAGGGCGACGAGGGTAAGATCACTGTCTTCACCACGCGTGCCGACACACTCTTCGGTGTCTCCTTCTTTGTCCTGGCTCCCGAGTACGCGCGCCTGCACGAGCTCGTCGAGGGCACGGAGTACGAGGAGGCCGTCACCAAGATCGTCGAGGACTCCAAGCACATCTCTGCCATCGAGCGTGCCCAGGGCACCCTCGAGAAGCACGGTGCCTTTACCGGCCGCTACGTGGTGAACCCCGTCAACGGCGAGAAGGTCCCCGTGTGGGTTGCCGACTATGTCGTTGCCGACTACGGCACCGGCGCCGTCATGGCCGTTCCCTGCGGCGACCAGCGCGACTTTGAGTTTGCCCGCAAGTACGACCTGCCGATCGTGCCGATCATCCTGGACGATGACGACCGCGCTGTCGTCGAGGCCAGCGGCGAGACCATCGATACCTTCCATGCCGAGAACGTCGACTGGGATTGCGCCCACGCTGCCGAGGGCACGCTCGTCCAGTCCGGCAAGTACACTGGCATGCGCGGCGGTAAGCACTCCGAGGGCGAGGCTGCCATCGTGGCCGACCTCGAGGCCATGGGCTGTGGCCGTCGCAAGGTCGAGTTCCGCCTGCGCGACTGGCTCATCAGCCGTCAGCGTTATTGGGGCAACCCCATCCCGGCCATCCACTGCGAGCACTGCGGCATCGTGCCCGTGCCCGAGGACCAGCTGCCGGTGACGCTGCCCGAGAACCTGGACCTGGGTGCCGGCGAGACCCTCGCCGAGTGCAAGGAGTTCTACGAGACCACCTGCCCGGACTGCGGTCGCCCGGCCAAACGCGAGACCGATACTATGGACACCTTCACCTGCTCCAGCTGGTATTATCTGCGCTATACCGACCCGCACAACACCGAGCTGCCCTTCTCCCGCGAGGCTGCCGATCGTTGGATGCCCGTCGATAACTACATCGGCGGCATCGAGCACGCCATTTTGCACCTGCTCTACAGCCGCTTCTTTACCAAGGCACTGCGCGACCTGGGTTTGCTGAGCGTTGACGAGCCCTTCACCAATCTGCTGTGCCAGGGCATGGTCAAGGACGAGAACGGCGACACCATGTCCAAGTCCAAGGGCAACGTCGTGCCCCCGAGCTCGGTCATCGAGCCCTACGGCGCCGACACCATGCGTCTGGCGATCCTGTTTATCGCCCCGCCCGAGAAGGACTTCGACTGGGATCCCAAGGCCGTCGAGGGCGCTAACCGCTTCATTAAGCGCGCCTGGCGTATCGTGTGGCAGCTCGTCCAGTCCGGCGACACCAATGTGGCCTTTGACAAGTCCGCGCTCGACGAGACCGCGATGAAGCTTTATCGCGAGCGTCATCGCACCATCGCCAAGTGCACCGAGGACTTCGACCGCGGCCAGTTCAACACCGCGATCTCGGCCGTCATGGAGCTCGTCAACGCCGCGAGCGCCTACCTCAACGCTACTGAGGGCGCTGACCGCGACAAGGCCCTGTGCTACGGCGTGGCTAAGGATATCGTGAGCGTCCTTGCCCCCATCTGCCCGTTCTGGGCCGACGAGCTGTGGCACGAGGCACTCGGCTGCGAGGGCAACGCGTACACCGCCGCATGGCCCGAGTTCGACCTGTCTGAGTCCATCGAGGACACGGTGCAGATCGTCGTTCAGGTACTCGGCAAGGTCCGTGGTCGCATCGACGTCGCCCGCGACGCCTCCAACGAGGAGATGCAGGCTGCCGCTGAGGAAGCCGTTGCCAAGTGGCTTGAGGGCAAGACGGTCGTCAAGGCCATCTGCGTGCCCGGCAAGCTGGTCAACCTGGTGGTCAAGTAAGCGCTGCGCGTAAAGCTGACATGCAATAAACGAGGGACGGTCCGGTTGGGTCGTCCCTCGTTTTGTGTTGTATGCCCTGCTTAGCCAGTGAGTCGCACCGTCTTCTATGGGATGTGTACCAGGTCCCTAAAGTAAACGTTGCCCGTTGCCTCTTCGAACATCCAAATGTTGAGGTAGATGTCGTTGAGGTCGTTGTTCACATCAAAGTCCGGGTCGTCGAAGGTGCCCACAAAGGTGAGCATGGCGCGCGTTTCCTCACCCGCTGCGACCTGCTGGCGCATGCGTACGTCGCGGACCTTACCGTTGACGTAGGCATAGGAGTCCACATCGCCAAACATCATGTCGACACCGGTGTTGTTGGACACCGTAAAGACGAGCGCGGCGTCCCCGTAGCCGTCGGTGTCCTTGCCTACGCAGGTAACATGAACGTTCTCGTCTACCTCAAGGTCGATGGGGAACTGTTCTTGGGGGTCGGGACTCAGGCCCTGGGGATCGATTTCGTCTTCGTTGATTTTATCGAAGCTACCCCGTGGCGTCGTTTCCTCGGCAGCTTCGGTGCTTCCGGGATTCGGCTCAGATGGCCCGGTTTTGCCATCGATATTGCTGCATCCCATCAGGGCGAACGAGCAGACTGCGATGGCGAGCGCGGTCGTGCAGAGGTTGCCGAGACGTTTCATGGGTGCCTCCTTGCCGTATGGTTTTGGAAGGTTGTGCGGCCAATACGCGCGGCCGGCCTTTTGCTGCAGAATGTCCCTAGCTGTAGTCTGGCCGATGTGCACCCAAGAGCGGAATGCCCATAGGGCCCGATTCGCTTGGCGGGTTGGGACGTTTGGCCCGTTTTGGGCCTTTTGGGGGAGCGCCATATGGGGGTTCTCGCCCAATTATCCGTTTCTTGTGGAGAACCTGTGCTTGTACTCATCTGCAGGTTTGCGTTGTGCTTGCACGTTTCCGCAGCTATTGGTATAGTTTGCTTGCAAATGAAGTTGTAATTGAAAGAAGTGGGGTTTCGGCCCCGCTTCTTTTTTGTATGGATGGAGGTGCCGCAATGGTCAAGACCAAGACCGAGCAGGCGATTATCGACGCGCTCGAGGCCGTCGCTCCCCAGCACGATATCGACATCGTCGACGTCGAGCTCGTGGGTGCCACCAAGGCCCCCTGCGTGCGCGTGCGTATCGAGGGTGCCGAGGGTCAGAGTCTTTCGCTCAACGACGTCACGGCCAACACCAAGTGGGTCGGCGATGTGATTGAGGAGCTCGACCCCATCTCTTCGAGCTATACGCTCGAGGTGTCGAGCCCGGGTATGGCGCGCCCGCTGCGCCGCCCGTGCGACTTTGCCCGCTTTGTGGGCGAGAACTGCGAGCTCACCTCCACCGCCACCGAGGGCCGTCGCAAGTACGCCGGCAAGATTGCCGCCGCCACCGAGGCGAACGTGACCCTCGAGCTCGAGGACGGCGAGTCCGTTACCCTCGATTTCTCTGATGTTAAAAAGG
>JAIHTM010000239.1 GCA_022713905.1 Collinsella sp. | reverse complement strand
TGTCCGGCGAGGGGGCGGCTTTGTAAAGCCGTTTGGCCCCACCCGCATAGCGGGTGGTTTCTGATGCGGCGCGCTGCGCGCCCCGCACAGGCTAAAGCCCGTAAAACGAACGGGATGGCACGCCGCGTGGCGCACCATCCCGCACATAGCATTGACGATGTGACAAAGGGACTGTCCCTTTGTCACATTCGCACCTACTGCTCGCTCTTCGCGAGTGCCTGATCGATCAGCTTGTTGAGCGCCTCGCGCTGCTCGGCGGAGTTGATGCCGCCCATGATCGGCTCTCCCACGATGTTGCCGTTCTGGTCGATCACGTAAGTGGTCGGGAACGAGTACAGATTGGAGGTGAACTTGCCGGCCTCGCTGTCCGACTTAAACCAGATGTTTTTATACGTCACGCCCTTCTTGGAAAGCACGTCCTTGGCATCGGCCACCTCGTCTTTTTTGCCGTCGAGCGTAAAGGAATTAACGCCCACGACCTGGCCGCCCTTCTCGGCAAGCTCCTTGTTGAGCTTCTCCAGATCGCCCAGCTCTCCCACGCACGGCTTGCAGGTGGTAAACCAGAAGTTCATGACGGTGACCTTGTTCTTGGAGAACAGCTCGTCGCTGTTTACATCGTTGCCGTCCAAGTCCTTGCCCTTAAAGCTGGGGAACTTCGTCTCCCCGCTCTCGCCGTTGGTCATGCCCGCGGTCGAGGCATCAACGCTCTCCCCCTCGCCGGGCGTGCTGCCACATCCGGGGAACTTCTTCTCCAGCGCCATGAGCTTATCCTCGATCTCCTTGACCTGCTGCGCGCCGGCCTTAAGCGTCTTGAGCTCGTCAGCCGTAAACTGATCCTTTGCGCCCTCGATGGTATCGAGCAAGAAGTCGCCGTAGTTCTTGCCGTCCTCAATCATGGGAGTGTCTTTGTTGGCCGCAAGGAACACCTTTTCCCATAGGGCGTTATCGCTCGCAAAGATCTCGTTTTCCTTTTGCAGCAGCTGCTGGTACAGCTCGGCCGCCTCCTCGGCGCTCGACGGCTTTTGCGCTATGAGCTCGGCAATCTGTGCATCGCCGCTCGTGGCATCCTTCGCGTCGCCCTTGGGGGCAGAGCACGCCGCAAGAGTCAGCGCCAGCACGGGCAGCATCAACAATGCCGCAATTTTTGACAATTTCATGGTTCCTCCGTTTATATCGAAGCTTATATAGATACCTATTTGTTTTCGCAGGCTTGCGTGGGCTGCGCGGGTTTGTCGCCCGTCACGCCCAGCCCATAGCGAAAGCTAATAGCATCAACGGGGCACGCACCAACGCATTTGCCGCAACGAATGCACTCGGCATGGTCGGGCGTACGCGTAACGTCCACGTCCATCTGGCACACCCTGGCGCACTTGCCGCACGAAACGCACTTGCCCTGGTCAACCTGAATCCCCAGCAACGACACCTTGTTCATGAGTGCATAAAACGCACCGAGAGGGCAAATCCATTTGCAGAAGGGACGGTAGAACAGCACGCTCAGCACCGCAACCGCAATGAGGATCGCAAGTTTCCAGGTAAAGAGCTTTCCCAGCGCGGAGCGGATTCCCATGTTCATGATGGACAGCGGAATCGCGCCCTCGAGCACACCTTGCGGGCAGATGTACTTGCAAAAGAACGGGTCGCCCATACCCACATCGTTAACCACCAAGACGGGCAGCAGCACCACGGCAAACAGCAGCACGGCATACTTGATGTACGTGAGTGGCTTGAGCTTTTTCGTGGAGAGCTTTTTGCTGGGAATCTTATGCAAAAGCTCTTGCAGCCATCCAAACGGACACAAAAAGCCGCATACAAAACGCCCCAGCAGCACGCCGATCAGAATCAGTGTTCCGGTGACGTAATACGAAAAGCTGAACTTAGACGAGCCCACCACCGACTGAAACGACCCGATAGGGCACGCACCCGAGGCCGCCGGACACGAGTAGCAGTTGAGCCCCGGCACGCAGACGGCTTTGCCCGCCCCCTGGTAGATGCCTCCCTTGGCAAAGTTAGGCAGGTGAATATTGGTCGCAAGCGTCGCCGCCGCCTGAATCAATCCACGAAATCGCGCTAAAAAATGCGATGCAGTGTTTTTTCTTTTATCCAATTCCGATACACTCCAAGCACAGCCTGATTGCCTTGGCCAGCACGGCATCTGCCTCACCGCGCATAATTCCAAAGCCAACCATGGCTACCCCAACGATCAGCAAAGCCACCTGCGCCACAGGCTTAATCGCTTTGAACAATCTGACCACTCCTTTCGTTTCGCGACCCATTGGACCATACCGACTATAAAATCCGTGTTAAGCGTGAATGACTATGCAAGGAGAACGTTATGCGCATCTTGGTCGTCGAGGACGAGCGGGCGCTGTGCGATGCGATCGCACGCAGCCTGCGCAACTTGGCCTATAGCGTCGACTGCTGCTACGACGGGCAGCAGGCCCTCGATCTGCTCGATGTCGAGACCTTTGATCTTGTCGTACTCGACCTCAACCTCCCCCATGTCGACGGCATGACCGTACTCAGGCAACTCAGAACAACTGATTGCGAGACCAAGGTGCTCGTGCTCTCGGCACGCGGCGAAGTCTCCGACAAGGTGGCGGGGCTCGATGCGGGCGCCAACGACTACCTCACCAAGCCGTTCCATCTTGACGAGCTGGCGGCACGCATCCGCAGCCTCACGCTCAGGCACTTTACGCAAAACGACGTTGTTCTAACCTGTGGATTGTTGAGCTTTGACACCAAGGCGCGCCTCGCCTCCGTGGGCGGCGAGACCCTATCCCTCACGCGCAAGGAGACCGGCATCTTGGAATACCTGATGCTTAACCAGGGGCGGCCGGTGAGCCAGGAAGAACTTATCGAGCATGTATGGGACAGCAGCGTCAACAGCTTTAGCAACGCGACCCGCGTGCATATCTCGTCGCTGCGAAAAAAGCTGCGCGGTGCGTTGGGGCACGACCCCATCCGCAACCGAATCGGCGAAGGCTACGTTATGGAGGACGGCAAATGAAGCGGCTGTCGCTGCAGTGGCGCATCACGTTGATGACGGCACTGCTGATATGTTCGACCTGCGTACTTATGAATTGCCTGGTTGGCTACTCCGGCATGCGCTACATGGACTCGATCGGCAATGAACTATCGGCGCACAGCAAGGTGGAGGCGGCCTCGCCCAGCTCATTTGACCCGACAAACAAAGAGCTCGACGACGCGCTGACCATCGTCGTGAACGACGCCCAAGAATCGTTTGGCGCGACGAGCTGGTATATAACTGCGGCGGTGACGCTGCTCGGCGGCGTGCTGGCCTACTTTGTGAGCGGACATGCGCTGCGGCCGTTGCGCTTCTTTGCGACGCAAGTCGAGAGCGTGCGGCCCGACAACCTCGCCGACACAAAAATCAGCGAGGACGTGCCCTCTGAACTCAGGCGCTGCAGCGCGTCGTTTAACGACATGATTTCCCGCCTTGACGAGGGATTTTCCGCACAAAGACAGTTTACGGGCAATGCGGCGCACGAGCTGCGCACGCCGCTTGCGCTCATGCAGGCCCAAGTCGAGCTGTTTTGCGCCGAGCACCCCGACGTCGACGCCGATACAGCGAGCCTGCTCGGGCTGCTGCAGGAGCAGACCGAGCGAATGACGCACATGACAAAGACCCTGCTCGAGATGAGCGAGCTGCGCAGCGTTCCCTGCAACGACACGATTGAGCTGGCGCCATTGATCGAGGAAGTACTTACCGACCTAGCACCCCTTGCAGAGCAAAAGGGCATCACGCTCGCAAGCGAGGGCGACGCGCAAACGATCGGCAGCGACACGCTGATCTATCGGCTGCTGTTCAACATGGCCGAAAACGCCATACGCTATAGCGCGCCCAACTCGACCGTGCAAATCAACGCCTGCGCCGAAGGCGACCGCGTGCTGCTACGCGTGCGCGACCAGGGACCGGGCATTCCCGAGCAATACCAGACGAGCATCTTCCAACCCTTCTTTCGCGTCGACAAATCGCGCAGCAGGGCATATGGCGGCGTGGGGCTGGGGCTTGCACTGGTCTGGGAGATTGCCGCACTCCACGGCGGCTCCATCGAGGTCGAAGAGAGCTCGGAGCGCGGAACGACCATGCTCGTAACCCTTCCTGCACACAACATCGAAG
>JAIHTM010000238.1 GCA_022713905.1 Collinsella sp. | reverse complement strand
CCGTAGCGCGAGCCGTCCCCGAGCAGGCGCTCGAAGTTGGGGAGGTCCGTCGGCGTGGAGATGACCAGGATGTCCCGGATGCCCGCCAGCATGAGGGTGGACAGCGGGTAGTAGATCATGGGCTTGTCGTAGACCGGCAGAAGCTGCTTGGAGGTCACGAGCGTGAGCGGGTACAGACGGGTGCCGGACCCGCCGGCGAGGATGATGCCCTTCACGGCATTAACTCCTTCCGAGAAAAAGGTCTTCATAGCAGTCAGTGATAAACCGCCATGAATACCTGTCGCGGATAACGGAGGTCGAGGCCGCGTCGTACTCCTCAATCGACTTCCCGTTCATGCTGTCGGCGCGGTTGATCAGCGCAGCTAAGGAGCCCGGCTCCTTATTCCAATACAAGGCCGAGCCTTCGGCGACCTCGCGATTGAATCCCACGTCGAGAAGGAGGTTGAGGCGCGTGGACGCCAACGCCTCCAGGAGACTCGGGTTGGTTCCCCCGACCTCATGGCCGTGGAAGTAGCCGTAAGCTTTCTCGCGAATCTTCTTCAGGAGCTCTTGGTCGTAGACGGTCCCCACGAACTTGATGCGAGAGTCGGACTTGAAATGCGTCTTCTTTTCCAGCTCCGCCAAGAAACCATCGTCTACGCCAGTTACGAGCGCAAAGTCACGCTTGGAGTCGGAAGCCATGAACTCCCGAATCATGGTCTCGTAGTTGTTTTCGGGAACGAAGCGTCCCACAACCAGGTAGTAGTCGAAGGGCTCGAGTCCCTTCTCGGAGAGCCATCCCGTGAACTTAGGGTCGTCATCAGCGAGCGCGGAGCGCTTGATATCGGCTCCGTAGGCGATGAAGGTCGTCTCGGGGTCCAGGTCGGCATACTCCCCGCGAATGTACTTCTCGATGTTCTTGGAGTCGCACACCATCAGGTCGGCGCGCTTGACCATCCCGCGCTCCGAGACCTTCCAGTACTTGCGGACGGGCGCGCTCCACTTGGCGCGCTTCCACTCGTGCCCGTCGGGGTTCACGAGGACCTTGCCGCCAAGGGCGTGGATCCTGTTCACGTACCTGCCGAAGAACGGCCCGATGCGACAGGCTAGCACATAGACGATGGGGTGCTCGACCCGGTTCTTCTCAATGTAGGCGATGCACCACTTGAGGGCGTCGATGTCGTAGAATATCGCCCTCGCGGCGCCAACGGGCCTGCGCAGCACGTTGAAGCATTGCGCCCCGTTGTGCTCGAAATCGCCGACCTGCTCGGCGGAGTCAACAGCGCATGCCACGTGGTACTTGATGTCGTGCGATATCTGATTCTCGGTCAGTTTTTCCACGAACGTCTCGTAGCCGCCGTAGTTTGCAGGAATCCCCTTGGATCCGATGATAAAAACATGCTGCATTAGTACGCATCGCTCCCGTTGAAGACCTCCAGAACCGTGAGGAAAACGATCTTGAGGTCAGTGACAATTCCGCGCTTGGCTATGTACTCGAGATCACGGCGGACCATGCCGTCGAAACCAGTTGAGTTTCGATCGGTAACCTGCCACCAGCCGGTGATGCCGGGCTTCACGGCCAAACGCTGCAGGTCGTACTCGGTGTACTGAGCCACCTCGTTCGGCAGCGGCGGGCGCGGGCCGACGACGGACATCTGCCCCAGGAACACGTTCAGGAACTGCGGGAACTCGTCGATGGAGTGCTTGCGGATGAACTTCCCGATCTTGGTGACGCGCGGATCGTTCTTCATCTTGAACATGGCACCTGCGATCTCGTTCTGCTCCTTGAGTTCGGCGAGGCGTTCGTCGGCATCTCTGTACATGCTGCGGAACTTCCACATGCGAAAGGTGGTTAAACTACCGTCGGAAAGGGTCCGGCCCACGCGGATCTGGCTATAGAACGGGCTGCCCTCGCTTTCCAGGCGGATGAGCGCCGCCAGAACCAAGCTGGGAATCGCAATTACGACGAGCACGGCACCGCTAAAAACGATGTCGAACGTGCGCTTGACGGCCCTGTAGGCCAGGCGCGAACGGTCCCAGTCCATGATGGACTGCATGGCCTTGTAGCGGCCGGCGCCCTCGCGCCGGCCCATGGCCTGAGCAATCAACACCGCCCCCGCGGGCGCATTCGTTGCATATTCTGTTTTATCCGACAAGTTCTCTTCCAAGACTTCGTCCCCGGGTCGGGGATCCTCCCTGCTCTGTGTAGCGATCGCCAGCAATTAGGCGATCGCCTTTTTTAGGTTACGCATGACGCGCTGCTCGCTTGAAAGCACGGCGAGGCCAACGCGAGTGGTTACGCGTCGGCCGCACAGGTTGAGCTCTAAATTAGCAGTGCTCTTACGTCTGTTGATGGTTTTGATAAGGCCTTCGTGGCCCAACAGCGGACCCGCCGTAACTACGACATGGTCGCCATCTTTTAAGGCCTCGCTCATGGGCACTACGCGATCTCCCCTATTGGTAAAACTCCCAATGAGCTGGGCCTCTTCTTTTGCAAGTGGTACAAATTGACTGTCCTGAGTAAGCACCCGGGCAAAGTCGTCCATGCGCAGCAAATACTGTTGCACGGTGCGGGGATCTGCCGTGTCGCAGATAAGATAACCGGGAAAGAGCGGCTTGGTCGTATTGACCCATTCGCCGTGAACCTTGATCTCGGTTTGAAATTGGGGATAAAAGAGCTCCTGCATGGTGCCGGCTGGCACCATGCGCTCGATGCGCTCGCGCATTACGTCTTCGCGACCGTTAATGACCTGGATCACATACCACACGAGCACCACCCCCTTGCTGTCTTACGTGTGGCTCACGGGGTTTGGGTATGGCTTCGCCAGGGCGCTTGTGCGCGAAGGCGCTCCATATTCAAACCCTGAGCCCAGTCAGACAAGCACGTGGCTCTGCCCCACCGTGAACGGTATGTAAAAGTGCAGTGGCTAGAAACGCGGACATGTATCGCAAAATGACCGCATCCCCAGCTGGCTGCGTGCGAGCCAGTCAAGCGGGTACAAAACTGAACCGCACGCAAACAGCTGTAGAACTGCTACGTTTTGGCATGCAATCTATTAATTACTTGCACCGTGAATTAACTCAATACAAATAAACAACGTCGCATGACTTCTTTATTGGAGCTCGTGGTGTTTCTGGCACCGCCGTTACGGCCGGATGCTGATCGACCCTGCGCTTTGTGACTTGCTGGAGCCGTGAGCACAGTTGAACTCATGTAACGTTAGGTATCCTAGCACAAGCTGTTAGTGAAACTGATTTGGCTAATGGCGGACAACATTTCGTTCATTTAGCATGTTCAAGAGGGTTTTTTTGGGATGTTGTTCACATTGATGCAGGTTATTGAGGTATTTGCGGTGTTTAAGGGCGTTCCTGAAGCCTAAATGAAGCAGCGAGCTGCGCGGATAGTCGCGTTTGTCTAACAAACTATGTACAGACATGGGAAATTAATTGTGCAACTTTTTGTTGGCGTAGGTGGGGTTTGCAGCGCGTGGTGTTTCGGCATAAAAAAAGCCTTCGGAATTCCGAAGGCCTTTGCATTCACGATGGTGGAGCAGAAGCCACTTACTGCGAACACAATATATGCCAACTCAGTTGAAATCAAGGTAACACGCAATTGGTTTGCCATCGTGACCTTCTGTGAATCAAACAATAAAAAATGACTGAACAATCCCAAATATCTGCTTGCTTTTCTCTATGGTCTACCCTATAATAATAGACGTCAAGAGGAAAGGAGGTGGTTCAAATGGACGAGTTTTTGAAGGACTTGGCAGTAGCCGTGATAAGCAGCCTGGTTACAGTAGCAGCGGAAACGGCAATCCAAGCCCTAAAAGAAAAGACCTCTCACAAAGCCGGGAAGCATTCGAAGAGGTCTTGAGTCAAAGGGGCATCGCGAAAGCGGTGCCCCGCCACCAACGATTTTACACTAGGAGAATCGCGATGAAAACGGTTTTGATTGCAGTTGCAGCATCATTGGCAACCATCTTTGTTATGAGATGGCTCAGAAGCAGGAAAGGTGGCAAATAATGGTCTACGATTCGCAGAAGCGCGCCGTATCGGCCTACCGCAAGAAGTCGGTGAAGCAGCTCACTATTCGGTTTTATCCCAATGAAGACGATGAGGTCATGTATCAGTGGCTAAAGAGCCAACCGAACACCACCGAGTACCTTAAGAAGCTCGTTGCCGCCGATATGGAGAAGCATGCATGAAA
>JAIHTM010000237.1 GCA_022713905.1 Collinsella sp. | reverse complement strand
TCATGCTCGTGGGCGGCGGAACTAAGAATCCGGTATGGATGCAGGCGATTGCCGATGTCTGCGGTCGTGAGGTCTCGGTTGCGAAGGTTACGGTGGGCGCATGTTTTGGCGATGCTCTTATGGCGGCACTTGCTGGCGGCGCCTATTCATCATGGGGTGAGCTTGCCCGGGTTCTTGGGGTCGCGCAAACGATCGAGCCTGATATGGACGCTCATGAGCTGTACGCATCGCGCCGCCGTATCTTTGATGAGCTATATGCGCGAAATTGCGACCTTATGCACGAGCTAGTATAGCGCCGCCGAATTGCCCCACGCTCTTATGGGGGCTGCGTTGTGCGATTCGCATGTCCCTTGAGGGTCGTGGGCAAAAAATGCCAAATATGAGTACTGTCACAAATTTAGTAGCAGCAAAATTTGGCTCTTGAGGTCCAAGTTGAGTGTCTGCGGACAACTTAAAGCCGTCTAATATGTCCCTGGGTATGCTAAAACGACCTGATAATGAACAGTTGTACATTATCAGGTCGTTGTTTTGGTGCAAAATAATGTGACCAGTTTTACAACAGTACTCATATTTGGCATTTTTTGCCCACCGAGGTCAGCGGAAGTCGAAAATGGAGTGGGAATTTTCCAGGACGACCGACTTGATGCTCTCCTCGGGGCAGTTTTTAAGCGCAGCAATGACCTCGGATACTCTTATGAGTGAATCGACGAGCTGTCGCGCGGATGTTTCCGCGTCTGGTTCGGCCGGCGCGTCGGTTTCGAGTAGCAAGCGATCAAGTGGAATCTGTCGCGCGTATTCGCGCCCACGTTTGGTCGCAAGCATGCGTTCATTCACGGAAAAGTAGCAGCCCGCAATGCGTGCGCGGACAAACTCATCTGAGGTGCCGCTAAACCAGTGGAAGATAATGGTGGGGGAATTGGGGACGTCCTTTAGAAGGTCGTTCGACTCCAAAGTGTCCAAAGTTGCTCCCGCCGCGCGAACGGCGTGAATGGATAGAACGCGTCCAGGTAGCGGGGACTGCGATAACGTTCGGCATAGCCGTTCAAATGCCTGCGTCTGGTTTCCCTCGGTGCCTGCAAAGCGTGGCGAGAAATCGAGCCCGACCTCGCCGATAAACCGTTCCCGGATGGCGAGTTCACAAAGCAGGCCGACCTCGGCGGTTCCGCATCGGCCGTCGGCAATCCACCAGGGGTGGAGGCCCACCCCTGCAATAACGTTGGGACTACTGCTGGCGCGTTCGGATGCTGACGCGAAATCGCGTGGATCGACGCCGCAATCAAAGAGCTCCAGTCCCATCGCTGCGGCTTCGTGGGCAACGGTGTTCGGGCTGGCCATCAGGTCGAGGTGACAGTGAGCATCAAAGGACTGCAGCTTCATCGCGGTGTGCCTTGCTAGTCCAGGCGCTGGCCGTCGGCGCGAACGCGCTCGGTACCGCGTCCACTGATCTTGCGAATAACCTCGCCGGCAATCATCTGGCCCATGATGGGCGGCATAAAGCTGGCGGTTCCGAGCTCGGTGCGCTCGTGGATGTTGGAGGGGTCACGGCGCTGAGTCTTGACCGACTCCTCGCAGCTAAATAGAACGTGCAGGCTCTTGATGCCACGTTTTTTGCACTCTTTGCGCATGATACGGCTCATGGGGTCGCGCACCGTGTCAAAGATATCGGCGAAGCGCAGGCATTCGGGATGCAGCTTGTTGCCGCCGCCCATGGAGCTCACCAGGCGAATGTCGTGGTCCTGAGCATACTTGGCAATGGTAAGCTTGGCCGAGATGGTGTCGATGGCGTCGACGACGTAGTCGAGCTTGCCACCCGTCTGCTCCAAAACGCTCGCGAAGAACTCGTCGATGTTGTCGCTCAGCAGGTATTCGGTGCGCTTGATGACGGTGGCGGCAGGGTTGATGTCATGGATCATGGCCTCCATGACATCAACTTTACGCTTGCCGATGGTGCTGTGAAACGCGATGGCCTGACGGTTGATATTGCTGGGCGCAATGATGTCTTTATCCAGAATTACGAAATGGCCGATGCCGCCGCGGGCGAGCGCTTCGCAGCAGTTAGAGCCCACGCCGCCGCAGCCGAGCACCAACACCGTGGCGTCGGCGAGCTTGTCGAGCGCCTCGCGCCCCATGATGATCTCGAGCTTGGTGTCGCGCGTCTCGACGGGAGCGGCGGCTGCGGTTTCGGTCATAGATATCCTCCGATGGGGAAGTAATTAACGTAATTGGCTATCGCCATTATAGGTATTATTCTGCCTCCATTTGAGGCCTTGGGGCATGTTGAAATGAAGCGGGGATTCGCATAAGATTGAAGCAGATGGCACCCGTGGCCGCGGGTTGGCCAACTCCGAAACACGTTTATGGCGTGAGAAGTGGCCGTCTTCGCATTACGCGGGGGCGGCTATTTCATTCGACCTCCAATGTGGATGCCGAGCTCCACAGCCGCGATTACAAGCAATAACAACGTCAGGACATCGTTAATACTCATAGTCCATCTCCTTCTCGGGTAGAGGGAGCTGGCCCATCTGCTTCAACTTCCATTGTAGCTAAACACGAACGAATGTTCTATAGATGCTACGGAATTAGACAATTAGACAAGCATCTAAATATCGAGTATAGTGTGCGCGTCGTGAAAGATAGTGAGAGGAGGTTCTATGCCGGGAGAGGGATTTAAGGCGCTGGCGGATCCAACGCGGCGGCGCATTTTGGAGCTGCTGCGCGAGGGCAACCGCACGGCAGGGGAGCTTGCCGAGCATTTTGACATCAGCAAGCCGTCCCTCAGCCATCATTTGGCAACGCTCAAAAACGCCGGGTTGGTGACCGATGAGCGCCATGGTCAAAACATCGTATACAGCTTAAACACCACCGTCATGCAGGACTTGATCGGTTGGTTTATGGGCTTTACAAACACTGAAGGTGATGAGGATGAATAACGAAAACAAGGGCATTCACGCCACGGGGGTATCGTCGCGCGTGTGGATTGCGCTGGTCGCTCTATGCGTCGCCAATGTCGCAGCGCATCTGATAGTGATGCCGAGCTTGCCTGCGCAGATTCCCACGCACTGGGGCGCGAACGGCGCCGTCGACGGTTGGGGCCCTAGCTGGATGGCCTCCGCGCTCGGCGTGCTGCCTCTGGCGCTTCTCGCAATGTTCTGCGTGGTGCCGCGCATCGATCCCAAAGGTGAGGCATATCGAACCTCCGGCAAGTTCTATCAGGGCTTCGTAATCGCCTTCACCTTGTTCATGTGTGCCATAAGCTGGTTGGGTGAGCTTACGGTCTGGGGCGTGGTGCCGGCGGTCGGTTCGG
The DNA here is from genome assembly GCA_022713905.1 of Collinsella sp. Classification (GTDB taxonomy): domain Bacteria; phylum Actinomycetota; class Coriobacteriia; order Coriobacteriales; family Coriobacteriaceae; genus Collinsella. The sequence goes on along the minus strand of JAIHTM010000237.1, from coordinate 913 downwards.
TCAACGTGCTGATTTCCGGTGCTATCGGTTTGCTGTTCATCGGCGTAGGCAACTACTTGCCGCGTGTGAAGCAGAACTATACGCTCGGTATCAAGACGCCCTGGGCGCTTGCCGATCCCGAGAACTGGCGCCGTACGCAGCGCTTTGGCGGTGCCTGCTTTATGGTGTTGGGCATTGGCCTCATCGTAATGGGCGTGGCGGGTAGCGTGCTTTCGAGTGAAGTCGTCGCCGCGGTGATTGCGGTGCTGGCGTTTGGTTCGGCTGGAGCTGCCTACGTCTATTCGTATCTGCTGTGGCGCAAATCGCAGCGAGCCGTTCGCTAAGGTTGCGGAAAACTAGCGTACGCAGTTCATAGTGTGTTCCGGGGGACTTTTCCCAGGTAGTATTAGGGGGTGTGGGCAACCATGCCCCTTTTTATTAGAACGCGCGGATTGCCTCTCCGATTTTCCATCACGGGGAGGATCAGAAGATTTCCGCAGCTAGATAAGGAGAAGCTGACATTGGCTGAGTTCATTTATCAGATGTATCAGGCTCGCAAGGCCCATGGCGACAAGGTGATCCTTGACGACGTGACCCTGAGCTTCTACCCCGGTGCCAAGATCGGCGTCGTGGGCCCCAACGGTATGGGCAAGTCGACCCTGCTCAAGATCATGGCCGGCATCGAGGAGGTCTCCAACGGCGATGCCAAGCTCACCCCCGGCTACACCGTGGGCATCCTGCAGCAGGAGCCGCCGCTCGACGACGACAAGACCGTCATCGAGAACGTGCGCATGGCATTTGGCGACATGATCGCCAAGGTCGATCGCTTCAACAAGATCGGCGAGGAGATGTGCGACCCGGACTGCGACATGGATGCCCTCATGGCCGAGATGGGCAAGCTCCAGGACGAGATCGACGCCGCCGACGGCTGGGA
>JAIHTM010000236.1 GCA_022713905.1 Collinsella sp. | reverse complement strand
CCCTTGGCGGCACCCTCGCTTGCGGCCTTCTCGGCGGCAAGACGGGCGCGACGCTCGGCAAAGGTCTCCTTCTTGGCGGGCGCTGCCGTCTCGGCGGCATCCTCGTCCGCATCGGAATCGTCGTCGGTTGCAGCAGCCTTCTTGGGCTTGACCGGGGCCGACGCGGCCTCGCTCACCGGATCGATAATCTCGGACTGAACAACGGCCGTCATCTTTTCCTGCGTCTCGCGGAACTGACGGATGGCACGGCCGATCGTGCGGCCCATCTGCGGGAGCTTATCCGGGCCAAACAGCAAAAAGCCGAAGACCACGATGATCGCGAGCTCACCCTCTCCAATACCAAACACACATACCTCCAAGGCTCGATGTGAGTCGAGCCCGCACCGCGCCATTCGGCCGGAACTCGTCTATTCATTCGGTCAAGTATAGCGCCCGGACGCCAAAACGTCCGAGCGCATCACAAACATATGCCAAACGGCATGCCCTTTTGGGGGCAAAGATTATGCAGCGGTGATCGAAATCTCCTGGTCGACACCCAACAGCTGAACCACGCGCATCACCGGGGGCTGCACATTGGTGCAGCTAAAGCGCTTGCCGTGGTCGACCGCGTGGTGCGCGGCGCCCACAAGCACGCCAATGCCCGTCGAGTCGATGTAGCTCACCTGGGCAAAATCGAGCTCAACGGCCTCGGTGGGCTGCTCGAGCGCCAGGTCGATAGCATTGCGCAGGCTGTCGGCGTTAGAGATATCGATCTCGCCGGTTACCTTAATGGTGTAGAGCTCTGGCGTGGGGTTGGTGGAAATACCCAAATCCATGTATACGCTCCTTTACGTATCGAAAGTGCGGATAGTACGGGAAGCCGCGCGTTAGGCGCGCTCGGCACGCGCAAGCTCGGCAGCGACGAGCTTCACAGCCAGCACCAGCACATCGAGCGCGGCCTCCAGGTCCTCGACCGTGGGATAGCTCGGTGCGATGCGGATGTTGGTGTCGCGCGGGTCCTTGCCATAGGGCCAGGTGGCACCGGCCGGCGTGAGCTTGACGCCCAGGTCGGCACAAAGCGCGGCGACCTTCTGGGCCGAGCCCTCGGGACCATCGAAGCTTACAAAGTAGCCGCCGCGGGGGTGCGTCCAGGTAGCACAGCCCGTGTCGCCCAAGCCCTCGGTGAGCTTGCGCTCGACGGCCTCAAAGCGCGGACGCAGGAACTCGGCATGCTTTTTCATGTGCTCCTTGACCGCCTCGATGGTGGGAAGGAAGCGCACGTGACGCAGCTGGTTGAGCTTGTCGGCGCTGATGAGGCCGGCCTTCAGGCGCTTGGAGAACTCGGCGATGACCGCGGGGCTCGCACCGATAAAGCCGATGCCGGCGCCCGGGAAGGTGATCTTGGACGTCGAGGCAAAGGCCACCACGCGGTCCTCGGTGCCCGCCGCGCGGGCAAGATCGAAGATGTTGGCGAGCTCGTCGGTCTCGTCGTACAGATCGTGCACGCAGTAAGCGTTGTCCCAGAAGATGCGGAAATCGGGCGCGGCCGTGGGCATCTCGACCAGGCGGCGCACAGTGTCCTCGCTAAAGGTGATGCCCGTGGGGTTGGAATACTTGGGCACGCACCAGATGCCCTTAATGGAGTCGTCGGCGGCAACGAGGCGCTCGATCTCGTCCATGTCGGGGCCGTTGTCGGTCATCGCGACGGGGACGTTCTCGATGCCCAAGTCGGCGGTGATGCCAAAGTGGCGATCGTAGCCGGGAACGGGGCACAGGAACTTGACCTTCTTGCCGTCGTGCGCGGCCTCGTAAGCCTCCCAAGGCTCGCTGCCGCACGAGCCACAGCGCCAGAACATGCCGGCGATGTCGTGCTCAATCAGCAGGCTCGACGAACCCAGTACGAGCGTCTGCTCGGCGGGACAGCCCAGGAACTCCCCTGCCAACTTGCGTGCCGAGGGAATACCCTCAAAGCAGCCGTAGTTGGAGCAGTCGACGTTGCCATCGTGCAGATCGGCGTCGGCGTTGAGGATATCGAGCATGGGTCGAGAGATGTCCACCTGGGAGGGCGACGGCTTGCCGCGGGCCATGTCGAGCGCCAGGCCCTTGGCCTTGACCTCGGCGACCTCGGCTTTGAGTGCCTCGATAGCGGCATCGAGTTCGGTGGTTTCCATCTTCTGGTAGATCGTCTGCATGGGTGCGACCTTTCGCGAAGCGGGACGTTGCAGTTCGTCTAAGTATAGACCGCCACCGCCGCAACGTTATGAAGCCGTGATAGATTAAGTACATCGCAATAAATTACGAATCGCCGCGCATGCCGGCGTGGGGCGCCCAAGGAGGCACTATGGAGTACGGATCGTTCCAGGCCGAGGAATTCGGCGACCTGCAGCGCCTGGTCGACGGACTGTTTTACGATCGCCACGCCATCGACCGCCTAGATCTGATCGTACAGGCCGAGATCTTGGACCTGGCGCCCGACCTCATGGAAATCGTCAACCTGCTACCGCCCGGCTATTACGACCGCCAGTCACTTTGCGACCAGCTCAACTCCGCCTTGGCCGCCCACGGCTGGGGCGCCGTCTACGGCACCGTGGAATAAACCTAGTCATTTAAGAACGTCCCCAATGACTAAAACGCCGCTTGTGATGGTGCTCACAGGCGGCGTTTTTAAACTTGTATGTGCCCTTACTCGCCCTTGGGCGCGGGGTGCTTGCAGACCACGCTCATGTAGATCATGCCGAGCACGGCGGCGGTGACCGAACCGGCAAGGATGGCGGCCTTGGCAGCCAGAACCTCAAACTGGGCCGTCGGGAAGGCAAGACCGCTGATGAGAATCGACATGGTAAAGCCGATGCCGCCCAGAATGCCCACACCGGCAATCATGTGCCAGTTGACATTGTGCGGCAGCTCGCAGACCTTGAGCTTGACCAAGGCGAACGTCATGCCAAAGATGCCGATCGGCTTGCCCAGCAGCATGCCAAAGTACACGCCGAGCGTCACCGGGTCGGTGAGCAGCGTGCTCATGTCCACGCCCACTAGGCGAACCTGTGCGTTCACGAACGCAAAGATCGGAAGAATCACAAAGTTGACCGGCGTGGAGATCAGACGCTCCATGCGGATGAGCGGCGGGGTGACGCGGTGCATGACGCGCTCGACCTTAGTGGTCGAGACGGTAAAGTCATGCTGGCCCAGGATGTGTGCCTCGTCATCGTAGCGGTCATCGAGCAACGGCAGGCACTCGCCCAACCAATCGGTAAGGCTATCGAGCTTGACGCCGCACTTGGCCGGGATGGTAAAGGCCAAGATGACGCCGGCAAGCGTGGCGTGTACGCCGCTCTTGAACATGCAGAACCACAGCAGCAGACCCAGTACCGAATACGGGGCAAGGCGGTAATGCTGCGTCTTGTTGAGCCACACGAGCGCGCAGGTCACAAGCGCGGCGGCGCCCAACCAAAACGGATTGGGGCTCTGACCGTAGAAGATGGCGATGGCGGCGATAGAGATGAGGTCGTCGGCGATGGCGAGCGTCGAGAAGAACACGCGCACGCCGTTGGGCACGCGATTGCCCAAAAGCGACAGCACGCCCAGCGCAAAGGCAATATCGGTTGCCATGGGGATGGCCCAACCGTTGTGGGCTCCGGCATGGTTAAAGATCAGGTAGATGCAGGCGGGAACGACGACGCCGCCCACGGCCGCCAGCATGGGAAGCATGGCCTGACGCGGATTCTTGAGCTCGCCGACCGTCATCTCGTACTTAAGCTCAATGCCCACCAACAAAAAGAAAATCGCCATGAGGAAGTCGTTGACGAAAAGCTCAACAGTGAGACCGGCCGTAAGGTTGCCCAGACCCACATACAACGGGGTCTCCAAAAAGTGATGGATGGCCTCGTAGGCATCGGTATTGGCGCAAATTACGGCGGCGATGGCGGCGAAGACCATGACGGCGGCGGAAATCGTGCCGTTCTCGGCGATACGCTCCCAGATGTCGTGACGTTCAAAGCGCTTGCGCTCACGAACGTTGAACAGCTGCTCAGTTGCTGCCATGGGCGGCTCCTTTCGCGGGAAAGCTCCCGTCTTAAAAAAGCACGGCCCGCCCAAGTGGCGGCGCCGCGCTCTAACGTATTACGCTTGCATCTAGCCTACCCTGCACGACAAGCACGCAGGCGTGGCCGAAAAGCGGAACCACAGGTTGAACATTATTTGCCCAACGACACGGGCACACCTGTCCAAGAGACGACGCGGCGCCGCGC
>JAIHTM010000235.1 GCA_022713905.1 Collinsella sp. | reverse complement strand
CCCAGGCCGACGGCAAGGGCATGACCTACCAGAAGGGCGACAAGCTGACCCTGCCGGCCGGCACCACCGTCCTGTACGCGCAATGGAAGCGGATCCCCGGCACCCTGACTTGGGTGAAGACCGACAAGGATTCCGGCGAGGTCCTCGCGGGCAGCGAATGGACCCTCACCCCGAAGGGCGGCCAGCCGACCGCCATCACCGACAACGGCGAACTCGACCAGGCAGGGGAGGACGGCGCGTTCAAGCTCACCGGCCTCGACTGGGGCGAATACGAGCTCATGGAGACCAAGGCCCCCGAAGGCCACGACCCCATCAGCGCGCCGATCACCGTCACCATCGACGCGAAGCACACCACCGTGAACATCGGCGACGTGAGCAACGCGAAGACCCCCGCCAAGGTCACCTACGACCCCAACGGCGGAGAGGGCCAGACCCCAGGCTACGACGGCCACGTGGGCGACACTCCCGAAGCCTCCGAGAACAAGTTCACCAACAAGGACGAGTGCAAGGAGTTCGCCGGCTGGAACACCCAGAAGGACGGCAAGGGCAAGACCTACCAGAAGGGCGACCAACTCGACCCGCTCACCGGCACCACCATCCTGTACGCGCAGTGGAAGGCCAAGGACGGCTGTCCAGCCGCCCCCGCCGCGTTGCAGGAGCTCGGCAAGACCGGCGCGGGCATCACGCCGATCGCCATCGGCATGGCGGCGGCCACCCTGCTGGGCGCATGCCTGATGATCCTGCGCCGGCAGCGCCACGCACGCCACGCCTGACATAGGCCGATTGACGAAAGAGCGGGGCCGGCCGGCCATGTGAACCGCGGCCGGGACCCGCTCTTTCCCTTTCCCACCGAATCTTTAAAGGAAGAAATCCAGATGAAGAATCCACATAGTCTCGAAAAACCCGCCGCGACGCTGATCGCCGCGGCCACGCTGCTGGCGGGCATGGGCCTGCCCCCGGCCGCCCTCGCCGCGGACGGATCCGCCTCCGCCCCATCCTCATCCGCATCCGGCAACGGCGCGGATGACAAGGACCAGACAAACGCCGGTGACACCACCACCTGGACGCTGATGGGCGCCGTCCTCACGGCCGACGACAAGGGCACGCTCACCCTGCCCGACGGACAGTCCCTGCCCACGTTCGACAAGCGCCCCGACAATGCCAGCGTGCAGGGATCCGACGGCACCACCATCCCGCTGACCCTCGCCGACGCGGCCGAGGAGCATCCCAACCTCGGCGTGACCACGGGAACCGGCATCCTGACCGCCGAAGCGAAGGACGGCCACCCCGCCGTCCACGTGCCCGCCACCTGGACCACGGGCACGGCGACCACGCTGAGCGACGGCACCCCGTTCACCCTGAAGGACGGCGTATGGCAGGCATCCTACGGGCGCACGCTCACGCTGAAGGACAACAACGAGCCGCCCGTGAAGAACATCGGCCTGTCCGACGGGTCCAAACACGAGATCATATGGGGCGAACCCACCCTCAAGGACGGCAAGGTCGTGCGCGAGGGCACCGCCTCCGGCGAGATCCAGGGCCAGAAATGGCAGGCCACCCTGACCGCCGAACGAGACACCGACCACACGGGCCTCACGCAGGCCATCGGCGCGGCCCGCCAGGCATACGACCAGGGCGCCGGCGAATACACCGCCAAGAGCCTCGAAGACCTGGCCGGCGCGATCGACCAGGCCGGCGAGCTCGACCGGACCGGCGCGACCGACGAGGCCATGGAAGCCATGCGCGACCGGCTCGCCGAAGCCGTCGGCAACCTGGACACGATCATCTGGAAGACGGACGGCACGACGCTCTCCCACGAGAAGGGCCAGGGCTACGACGGCAAGGCCCCGGACACGAGCGACACCGCGCCCGGCGACACCGTGGCGCTGACTTCGAACGACCCGACCCTGGGCAAACTCGGATCCACCACCATCCCCAGGATCCAGACCGACGATCCGGCCACGCTGACGGACGAGGACCTGGGCGTGGCCCGCGCCACCGGCACCGCCCACTACAAGGGCACAGTGCCGAACGGGAACCGCACGGCCACCTGGAGCCAGGACTACTCGTACACGATCGGCACGCGCGTCAAGGCGACCGGCCCCGACGGCAAGGCCATCGGCTTCACCAAAGGCAGCGGATACCTGTCCGCCACCGTCACCGTGAGCCTCGACCATGCGAACCAGCCCAAGGACGCGGACGTGACCATCGACGGCCAGAGCGTGCAGGTCACCTGGAGCGACCAGGTGCGCACCACCACGACCGACACCACCACCACGTACACCCGCCAGGGGCGCGTCGAAGGCGACGTCAAGGTCGCGGGCACCGACCGGACCCAGCACTGGATCGTATACGTGACCGCCTCGCGCACCGAAGGCCACGTCGCCGGACTGAGCCTGATCCAACGCAAACCGGACGGCACCACCAGCCGCCACGACATCGGCGGCTTCGACCCGTCGAAGCACGAGTACACGATCACCATGCCCGCCGACGCCGTCGCCGACCAGTACACCCTCGGCCACACCAGCGCCGCCGGCGACAAGGCCGACGTCAGCGAGGGCACGCCGATCGCCCCGACCCTCGGCGCGAACGCGAGCCGCATCCTCAAAACCACCCTGAACGGCGTGACCTACACCGTGACCGTGAACTTCGAGACGGCCAAGCCCACGGCCTCCAACCCGCACGCGCGCCTGACCGGCCTGTACGTGAACCTCACAGGCAAGACCGGCAAAGGCACGCTGATCGACGGATGGGACCCCGACGTGCTCGACTACACGATCCGCATCGGCGCGAACGACCCCGGCGCGTACATCCTGCCCGAAGCATCCGACGACGTGACCGTCAAGGCCGGCGACGTGCGACGCGCCGGCTACGCCACCACCCAATACTGGACCACAAGCTCGGCCGACGGCCAGTCCCGCACATACAGCGTGACCGTGATCCGCGACCACGAGACGCCGACCGCCGAGGAGGCGTTCAAACCTGGAGCCGCCAAGGACCCCGACGGGCACACGCCCGCCGCGAGCCGCGACGACACCACGCTCGTGAGCCACGGCTACATTCTGAATGGCGAATACCGCGCCGTGAAGGACACGGACTACACCATCCCCGAGGGCGGCACGTTCGCCTACGCGAGCAGGCAGGGCCAGACCGTGCAGGTCTCCGAATCGAAGGTCAAGGGCATGACCTGGAAATACACGCTCAACATCCTCGCACCTGACGGCGTGACCCTCGCCAGCCCCGCGCCCACGTTCACCGTCACCTACCTCACCCAGGCGACGCACGAGGCCGCCATCACGGCCATCATCGTGGACGGCAGGGCCATCGGCGGCTTCGACCCGGCGAAACACGAGTACGAGACGCAGGTCGACAACATCGACCACTGGACCGCGTCCGCCGACTTCGACAAATCGACCGGCATGGGCGTCATCATCCACAAGGACCGCGCCAAGGCCACGATTACCGCCACCAGCGCCGACGGCCTCGCCACGGCCACGTACGCGCTCAAGGTCGGCGAGAAGCCCCTGGCGCTCAACCGCTCCGGCACCGACGGCGCGACCGTGGAAGGGCTCGCCAGCACGGGCGTGAACACGTCCAGCCTGATCAGCGTCGTCGCCGTGCTCCTCGCCGCCGGTGTCGCATGCCTGGCTGCGGGCCTGACCCGCAGTCTGCGTCGCGGCAAACGCGACGACGCCCCGTCCGACGACGCCCCGTCCGACGGCGACGCCGGCGAAGCCGGCGGACAGGTCGCCGAATAGACGATAGACGAGCATTCCCGACCGTCTTACACACCGGGGTCCCGGCCGACGCCCAACCGCGCCGGCCGGGACCCTCGCTTTTGTCCAAACCGGGCCGCCGTTCACGGCCGTACCGTGGGCATGTCATCGGAAACCTAGTCGAAAGGAACCATCATGTCCGAGACAATCACCCTCGCCGCCGGATCCAGCGGCGTGGTCACCAGCGCCCTGCAGCTGTTCAGCCAGTTCGCCATCATCGGCGGTGGCCTGTGGGCCGTATGGGGCGTCATCACCCTGGCCGGCGGCCTGAAGGACCAGAACGGCCCGGCCACCCAGTCCGGCGTCTGGCAGGTCGTCGGCGGCGGCCTGATCATCGCCGCCGCGGCCCTGTTCTCCACCCTCGCCCTGTAGACGGGAGGCCACGCATGGTCGATTTCATCGTCGGCATCCTCAACTCGATAGGGTCCGGCGTCGGCGACGACCTCGTGGCCGACCTGCT
>JAIHTM010000234.1 GCA_022713905.1 Collinsella sp. | reverse complement strand
CGCCTAAATCGTTCCATGAGCTTATCGGGCAGGACCATATACGCCAAACGCAAGGCCGATGACAGGCTCTTAGAAAAGGTATTGGTGTAAATGACCGATTGGGCAGCATCGATCGATGCGAGCGCGGGGATCGGCTTGCCAGCAAGGCGAAACTCGCAATCGAAATCGTCCTCAATGAGATATCGACCCGGCCGCTCGGCAGCCCAGCTCAGCAGTGCGTAGCGACGCGCGATACTCGTCACCAGGCCAGTCGGATATTGATGAGACGGCATAAGGTGAAGAACATCCGCCCCGGCATCGAGCAGCTCACCCAAGTTAACGCCCTCACCATCCAGCGGAATATGCCGCACCTTGCAGCCCATGGCCTGATAGATGCGCGTCAGACGCAAGTAGCCCGGGTCCTCGACAGCGTATATCTTGTCCGCGCCAAGTAGCTGCACCAGCATCGTATCGAGCAACTGGGCGCCCGCACCGATGACGATGTTGTCTGGATTGACATTCATACCCCTCGTCCCGCGAAGATGATGCGCAATTGCATGTCGAAGCCGAGCGGTACCTTGCGCAGGCGCGGGCGAGAAGATTTCGCGCTCATCTTCGGACGTCAGCGTTGCCCGCAGAGCACTTTGCCAGAGGCGCGCGGCTTCCAAGGCAGAAGGAGAGAGCGGGGCGAATTGCTCAGGCTGCTTACCAGCATCATGTGCGTTAAGTCCCGCAGGAGCGGAATCTCGATCGAGATCTGTCTCGGCCGAAGCCAGAACCGGGGCTTCGGGAAGCTCACATGCGTAGTAGCCACGGCGAGGCTTTGAGCAAATATAGCCCTCGGCAAGCAACTGACTATATGCATTCTCAATCGTTATGACACTAATTCCCAGATGGCTGGCGAAGGCACGCTTGGAGGGCAGATGCTCCCCCGCCGCAATGCGACCGGCGACAATATCGTCTCGAATTTGCTGGTAAACATACTCATAGAGCGATGCCTCGCCGCGTTGTTCCAAATTGTAGTCAAGCATGAACTTGCCACCTGGCCTTATCGTCTCATTCAATCTGATATTAGACTGGTCTTATCATTATCTCTAAAACTGATTATTCCGCTATAACCAGCTCCCCTATAGGATGTTCCGTCAAGCAATGCACATGCCAACCAAGGGAGCAACCATGGCAGAACAGACCAGCAAGGCCGATCGCGTCAAACTCAACCGCGAGCTCGCGCAGATGCTCAAGGGCGGCGTCATCATGGACGTTACCACGCCCGAGCAGGCACGCATCGCCGAGGAGGCGGGCGCCTGCGCCGTCATGGCACTCGAGCGCATTCCGGCCGATATCCGTGCCGCGGGCGGCGTGTCGCGCATGAGCGATCCCAAGATGATCAAGGGCATCCAGGAAGCCGTCTCCATCCCCGTTATGGCCAAGTGCCGCATCGGCCACATCGTCGAGGCGCAAATCCTGCAGGCCATCGAGATCGACTACATCGATGAGTCCGAGGTTCTCTCCCCCGCCGACGATGTCTACCACATCGACAAGACCCAGTTTGACGTGCCGTTTGTCTGCGGTGCCCGTGACCTGGGCGAGGCGCTGCGCCGCGTTGCCGAGGGCGCCACGATGATCCGAACCAAAGGCGAGCCGGGCACGGGCGACGTTGTCCAAGCCGTGCGCCATATGCGCAAGATCCAAAAGCAGATCCGCGACGTTGTTGCCCTGCGCGACGACGAGCTCTTCGAGGCGGCCAAGCAACTGCAGGTTCCGGTCGAGCTGGTACGCGAGGTCCACGCTACGGGCAAGCTCCCCGTCGTGAACTTTGCCGCCGGCGGCGTGGCAACCCCTGCCGACGCTGCGCTGATGATGCAGCTGGGCGCCGAGGGCGTCTTTGTGGGATCGGGCATCTTTAAGAGCGGCGACCCCGCCAAGCGCGCCGCCGCCATCGTCAAGGCCGTCGCCAACTTCACCGATGCCAAGCTCATCGCAGAGCTTTCGGAGGACCTGGGCGAGGCCATGGTCGGCATCAACGCCGACGAGATCGAGATCATCATGGAGGAGCGCGGACGCTAGTCCGGCAGAAAGGATCGCACATGAGCGATTACGCAGACCAGACGGTCGCCGTGCTGGCGGTCCAAGGCGCTTTTGCCGAGCACGAGGCAAGGCTGTCCGAGCTAGGCGCACATTGTATTGAGCTGAGGCAGGCAGCCGATTTGAAGCAGAACTTTGATCGCTTGGTACTTCCCGGCGGCGAGTCTACCGTTCAAGGGAAGCTGCTTGATGAGTTGGGCATGCTCGACGAGCTCCGTGAGCGAATTGTTGAGGGCATGCCCGTCATGGGCACCTGCGCCGGCTTGATTCTGCTGGCGCACGATCTTGCCGCCCATGACGATAAGGGCACGCCACGTCTGGCAACCATGGATGTGCTCGTTGAGCGCAATGCCTACGGCCGACAGCTCGGCAGCTTTCGAACCAAGGGGCAGGTAGCCGGCATCGACGGCGAAGTGCCGTTGACGTTTATCCGCGCGCCCCGCATCGTCGAGGTCCACGGCGACGCCAAGGCCTTAGCGGAAGTCGACGGCCGTATCGTTGCCGCCCGCCAAGGCAACCAGCTCGGCGTAACCTTCCACCCCGAACTCGACGAAGACACCCGCCTCCACGAACTATTCCTACAGATATAGACAGATAAAACGGAAGTGGATTTTCGGACACATAGAAATTGAGAGTGGATAATCTCCCACTTTGAGCCAACATTCAGGCCAAAACCGGGAGATTATCCACTCTCATTCTGACTAGTCATTTAAGAACGTCCCCAACGACTACATTGGACCACGACGGCGCCGCAGGTAGAGGACGGACAGCGAGCGCCCGCCAGAGCGAACAAATTGGCATGAAAAGAGGACGGCATAGACCTTCTGGGCATGCCGTCCTCTTTGAATGACAAGTTGTCGCTCTGGTGGGCGCGCAGCGTCGAGCCGTTACGCGGTTTGGTAAAACCGCGTAACTAACTAGAAACGGTTGCCGCGGAAGCCGCCGCCGTTGCGGCCGCCACGATCGCCACCGCGACCGCCACGGTCGTTACCGCGGTTGCCGCCGAAGCCGCCACGGTTGCCACCGCGGTCACCATAGCCACCACGGTTGCCACCGAAGCCGCCGCGACCGCCACGGTCGCCGCCACGGTCACCAAAGCCGCCACGACCGCCACGATCGCCACCGCGGCCACCACGGTCGCCGCCACGGCCGCCGCGATCGCCAAAGCCGCCACGACCGCCACGGTCGCCGCCACGGCCACCACGATCGTCACGACCGCCGCGAGGACCGCGGTCCTCGTCCAGGCCCATGGCGACGAGCGGGGCGATAACCTTATCGAGGGCAGCCATGAGCTCGGTGGCCTCCTCGTAAGAAAGCTCGGGCAGGAGCTTCTCCTTCTTGTTGGCAAGCTCGGTCAGGCCCTCGGCAGCATCCTCAGCAGCGAAGACGACGATCTTGCGCATGTCGCCCTCGGCATCGTCGATGCGACCGACCAGGTCGGCAGCCTCAGCCTCGGCCATCAGGCCATCGAGCTCACGAAGGCGCATGCCCAGCAGATCGGACATCTCCTTCTGCTCCATCTTGGGCTTGAGGTCAAGGAGCTTGATGGCGCGCTCGATGTTCGCCATGCGCTCGGCCTTGGCCTCCTCCTCCTTGGAAATAGCAAAGCGACGGCTGCGCAGCAGGCGGGCGGCCTTCTGCATCTTGTCCATCAGCTCTTCGTCATCGTAATCAGCGGCGGCCTCGACAACCTCGGCCTCCTCCTCGGCGGAAACCTCGTCAGCAGCCTCAACCTCGGCAGCTTCGGTCTCCACGGTCTCGACTGCCTCAACCTCGGCAGCCATGGTCTCGTTCTCGGTCTCGTTCATGATCTCTTCGTTCTCAGACATGAGACTCCTTCTTGGCCCTCTCGGGCATCATCGCCCCATTCGCGGGGCCCGTCGCGCACTCTTTGCGCTTATTAATCATGCCTCTCGGCAAAACGTCCATTAGTTTATGGTGTCGTCCGCCAATCTAGCTGCAGAATCTATGTGCACACATTAATGCGACATGTGCGACTCGCGGCGAGCGTACGCAACAGACACCACAAATCCGACTACGGCAATAATGGCCGCCACGCGCACGGCGGCGGCAAAACCAATCGCCTGGGCAACACCGGCTGCCGTGCCCGCAGCGCCGGCAGCCGCCGCAGAACTCGAAAGCAGGCCGATAAACAGCGACGGACCAAACGACGCGGCAATCATGTTCCACGTATTGAGTAGCGC
>JAIHTM010000233.1 GCA_022713905.1 Collinsella sp. | reverse complement strand
GCGGCGATGAGGAGGCCGGCGACGACGCTGGTGATGATGTCGTCAGCCATGTGGCTCCTCTCTGATGGGATGTCGCATTGGCGATCCTCTCTGTGTGTGATGGTGGAATCCCACGGTGCGGTCGAGCCGGTCGAGGCGTTTGGGGGCCATCCGACGGCCACGCCCCCGCCGGAGGAGACGAGCGCGACGAGGACGGTCAGCCATGCGGGCGCGCCCATCTCAGGCCCTCGCCCTGAGCAGCAGGGTGCATGGGTCGGGTTTGGCGGTGTCGGACGTGTTGGTGGTGGTGCACACCCACTTGCCCATGAGGGTGTCGTAGTTGTATTCCTTGGTCCTGGCGTTGCCCGCGACCGGCAGTATCAGATAGGTGCCGGCGGTGGGGCTGGCGGCGAGCGCGATGCGGCTGCCGGCCCGGTCGTAGACGGAGAAGCTGAACGCGTCGTAGTAGCCGCCCTGGGTGGTGATGACCCATTGGCGGATGATGCACAGCCAGATGCCGGGCGCGACCTCGAGCGCGTCGCCCATGGTGGCGCCTCCCTCGCCCATGAGCGTGCTCGCTGTGGCGGTGAACGCGCTGATGGTGCCGTCCGTGTCGGCGGTGATGGTCGTGCCGTCGGGTTTGACGACGCCGAGCGTGGTCGCGGTCGCGGGCGTGCCCGGGTCGCCGGGGTCGCCCTTTGCTCCCCGGGGCAGGCCGAACGCGAGCGTGGTGTCGCCGGCCGCGTCCCGGGTGGCGGTGACGGTGGCGTCCATGCCGGCGTCGAGGGTGCGGGCGGTCACGCCGGCGATCCGCTCGCCGCGCGGGATGTCGAGGATGAGGCTCCTGTCGCCCGCGCCGTCGGTGGACATGCTGGCGGCCGCCTGCTGGGAGGGGTTGACGGTGTTCGCGGCCACGCCGATGATCCTGCTGCCTCGGGGCACGCCGACCAGGAGCGTGTAGTCGCCCTTGCTTCCGGCCTGCAGCATGCTGGCGGTGGCGGGCTTGTTGGGGTCCAGGGTGGTGGCGCCGGCGCTGGTGACGCCCGCGCCGCGCGGGATGGACAGGTCGAGGACGCGCTGCAGGCCGCTGCCGCGCAGCGAGGACGTGGCCGGCTGGTTCGGGTCGAGGGTGGTGGTGTTGCCGCCGGTGATGCGCGCGTCCGAGACGGCCTTGTTGATGCGGATGATGGCCTTGTCGGCGTCGAGGATGAGCTGTTCGATCCGGCCGAGCTTGTCGTCCGCGTCGGGTGATGTGGCGTCGAAGACGGAGCGTTCCACGAGCCCGTAGAAGTTGCGCGAGCACACCTTGTTGCCGCCGCTGCTGATCTCGATGCCCAACAGGATGCGTCCGGGCTTGGCGAGCGCCTTGCGTGGCACCGCCGCGCGGAACGTGGCCGTCGCCGCGCCGCTGACCGCGTTCATGGTCACGCGGTCACCAAGGTCGCTGCCGGGACTGGTGTTGTAGGCGAGCGCGCAGGTGATTCCGTCGGTTGTGGTGATGGGTGTGCCGTTGTCGGTGAGTTCGACGGTGATGGTGCGGCCGTTGACGTCGCCGCTGTTGAGGCGGACGTCTGCGATGTATCCGTTGGCGAGGTCGAGTTGGATGGGTTCGCCGGCGGCTTCGCGGAAGCTGTCAAGCGTTGCCATTGTCGTCGTCCTTGTTGAGTTGGTCGGTGAGTTGTTGGTTTTCCTTGGCGAGTATGTCGATCTGGGCTTGCAGGGCGGCGATTTGCACGGTGCTGTCGGCGATCATTTCGCGGAGTTTGCCGATCATGGCCGGGTGGAGGTTCTTGTCGTCCATCAGACGTGTTCCTTTCCGTTGTCGGAATGGGTGAGCGATTCGATGAATCGGTCGGTTGCGCTGACGATGTCGTCGGCGTGCGCGGCAAGGAGGTTGCTGAGTTCCGTTGATTCGACACCCTCCGGCAGAGCGATGGTCGTCGGGGTGTCCGTTTCATCGGCGGATGCGATGGTTGTGGCGGCGGATGGTAGGGGTGGGAGGCCGAGCAGTCCGCGCGTTTTGTTGCGGCCGGCGGTGAGCGGATCGTCGGGTGTATTGTCGTCGGGCGCGGTGGTGGTGTTGATGGCGTTTTCGATGGCGTTGTAGGCGCTGGTCCATGCGTTTTCGCCGGTTTCGGGATCGGGGGCTGGTTCGCCGTTGTCGCGGACGTGGAGGATCGCGGCGACGGCTTCCTCGTCGCTGTCGATGCCGAGGAGTGTGCGCCATGAGGCGATCGCGGCGAGTGGTATGGCGTCGTGGCGCATGTCGGGTGTGGGTGGGGTGGTGGTGATGGTCGCCATGCCGTCGGTGACTTCGGCTGGCGGCGCGGCGTCGGCAGTGGTGAGGGTGCGGTCTATGAGGAGTGTGGGTTGGCCGTTGATGGTGGTGATTTGCATGGTGTCTCCTATTTTTTGAGGAAGCCTATGGTGTTGAGGTAGTAGGCTTTGGTGCCTATGTAGAGGTTGCTGTGGTTTACGTTGATGGAGAGGTTGGAGACGACGCCGGTGCTGTTGTTCTTATTCCAGTGGGCGGTGACTTCGGTGACGACCTTCTCCGGCCCGGTGGATACCCAGACGAGCCAGCCGCTGGCCCCGCAGTCGGATACGGTGCTCCAGATCAGCGCCCAGTCGTCGCCTCGGTGGTCCACGGTGGCGAGCGCCTTGTAGGAGCCGTATTTTGCGGGATTGGAGGATGTGAAGGTGTACTGGCTGTATGTCATGGGTGCGCCGCTCTTGTTTACCCACCATGCCGTTTGGAAGGTGTTTCGTCCGTTGATGCCGCCGAGGTAGCCGCCGAGGTACATGTATCCGGTGCTGATGTCGGCGACCAGTCCGATTTCGCCATTGGCGTCGCCGGCGGTGGCGTAAACTTTCGCCTTGCTGCCGGTGGCTTTGACTCCTGCGCGGCAGGTGTCGGACGGGGACCATGCGTTTAGGATTGCCTCGCCGCCGTGGCCTTGCCGTGAGTAGAGGTCGAGGCTGCCGCCGCTGTCGGTGGTGGAGTCCTTGGAGTATTCGGTGTTGG
This sequence comes from Collinsella sp., assembly GCA_022713905.1. Classification (GTDB taxonomy): domain Bacteria; phylum Actinomycetota; class Coriobacteriia; order Coriobacteriales; family Coriobacteriaceae; genus Collinsella. The sequence continues at coordinate 1,289 of JAIHTM010000233.1, read as the reverse complement.
CCATGAGGTACGCCTGCGATTCGATCTTGCTGGTGTCGCTGAGGTACTTGTGGCTCCAGAATCGTCCGAACGCGCCGGGGGTGCCGGCGGTGCGGTAGCCGGACAGCATGGCGAGGCCGCTCATGTCGCCGGTCTTGTTGCTCCTAGAGTACGACCATATGCTTGGGCTGGAGGCATAGGCGCCGTCGAGTGGGAAGCTGATGCCGCTGCCGTCGTAGGTTTCCGTGCCGCCGATCTGGTAGCTGTCGAAGTCGGGGCTGATCCTGACTCGTTTGCCGGTTCGGGCGGTCTGGAAGGTACCGACGAGCAGGTTGCCGGCTCCATTGCCGTCGAGGTGGACGGTCTCGTTGCCGTTGGCGTCGGTCATGACGAACCGGCCGGTGTCGAGGTCCCAGTAGTTCAGGCCTGCGGCGCCGGAGAGTCGGCCGGTGAAGATTGTGTCGGCGAAGATGCCCTTGCCGTTGGCGAGGCTGCGGAAGTCCCAGTCTCCGTTTGCCTTCTTGTGGTCGGCGATGCGCCAGTAGCCGCCGCCGATGTGGATGCATTGGGTGGGGTTCTGGTCTTCGGGCTTGTCGTACACGTAGATGCCCTGGCCGGGTTTGAGGTACGTGTATCCGCCGGTGGCGTTCATGATCTGGTTGATCCGGTCGATGAGGTCCTTCATGTACGGGCCGGCGCCGCCGGCGGCGCTGTTCCATGCGCCGGAGTTGGAGACGAGCTTGTCCAAGGCCTGCTGTTGGGCGGCGAGGCGCTGCGTGTAGGATTGCCGGATGTTGCCGAGGGTGATCTTGGTGTCGGCGAGGCTGCCGGCCAGGTCTTCCTCGATCTGGAGGATGCGGCCTTCGAGGCGCAATGGTGTGGTGAAGCTGGTGTCGATGATCTGCACGCCGTCGCCGACGTCCGTGCCTTCCGCGCTGAGGCCGGCTTGTCCGAGGGCGGTCACGTCGGCCGTGTAGGAGACGACGGGCGTGGTGCGGGTCTTGAGCGCGTTTTTGGTGAGGGTGAGGAGTTCCTTGGGGTCTTCGCAGTCGGGGAAGTCCACGCTTGCCTCGCTGTGGTGTTTGGTGCCGTCGGGGCCGGGTATGCCCCAGTTGGCGAGCGCTTGGTCGTCTTGGACGTAGGGTTTGCCGTCGTTGACGTCGGCGAAGCTGATCTTGCGGCTGTATCCGCCGGTGGCCTCGCCTTGGTCATTGGTTTGTTCGATGCCTTTGCCCCACCCGTAGAGGCGGGTGATGACGTCGCCGCTGTCGATGTCGCGTTTGATTTGGGTGAGGTCCTTGCCGTATTCG
>JAIHTM010000232.1 GCA_022713905.1 Collinsella sp. | reverse complement strand
GACCAAGGCAGCCGCAAAGCCAGCCGCCAAAGTCGAGGAGACGCCCGCCGAGTCCAAAGCGGAGGCAACCGTCGAGGCCAAGCCCGCCGCCAAGACCACCACGCGAAAGCGCACGACGACGGCCAAGAAGACCACGGCAAAGGCCACAGCTCCCAAGGCAGAAACTAAGCCCGCTACTGCCAAAGAGGAGCCCAAGGCCGAGGTAAAGGCCAAGCCCGAGTCCGCCAAGGAGACCCCGGTCTCCCCTGCCGCCACGACCGTGGAAAAGGAGCCATCCAAGAAGACGTCCGTCCGCAAGGCAACGGCCACCCGCAAGCGCCGCTAGCCCACAGACGATCCAAAACCTCATCAAACCCTATGTAAGGGGCGCTCCAACTGGGCGCCCCTTCTCTGTAGGTAGTTGGTAAAACGATTTTCTAGCACAACCGTTCGCCGATGGTAAACGGATGTTGTTTATACAGCCTGTGTACAACAGATATACTTACATCCTGTGCGTAAAGCCCATGGCCAGCAGGCCATGATTCTATCGAACTGGACCGTACTATGAGATTGATACACAACAGCCGTCTGCCGCAGTTTCGCACTCCTTTTGGCGCTGTGACCACAGGAACTACCCTTTCACTCTCCGTGATTTTGGAGGATGCCGATCCCGAGCAGGCAACGCTTACGCTGCGCACCTGGGTCGATGAGATCGGTGAGTCTCGGTATCCCATGACGCACGAGGGCGACGGCATATTTACCGCAGAGCTTGAGTGCACCGAGCCCTGTCTTATTTGGTACAGCTTTATCTGCAATATCGAAGGCCAGCCCGAGGTTCGTCTGGGCGCACCACAAGGCCGCACCGGCGGCGAAGGCGTAACCTACGACTACGCTGAGGTGCCGTCATTCCAGGTCACCGTCTACAAACACCGTGAGAACCGTCCCACCTGGTACGAGCGCGGTATGGTCTACCAGATCTTCCCCGATCGCTATGCCCGCGACGAGCACTGGCGCGAGCGCACGCTGGCCGAGGTCGAAAAACCGCGTAAGGGCATTCAGCGCCGCATGGTCGAGGACTGGAACGAGCCGCCTGTGTACGAGCGCGCCGAAGACGGCTCCATCAAGACCTGGGACTTTTACGGCGGCTCGCTCAAGGGCATCCAGAATGACCTGCCCCGCATCGCCGAGCTGGGCTTTACGGCCATCTATCTCAACCCCATTTTTGAAGCCGCGAGCAACCACCGCTACGACACCGCCGATTACACCAAGATCGATCCGATTCTGGGCACCGAGCAGGACTTTACTGAGCTGTGCGAGGCGGCCGAGAAGCTGGGCATTTCCATCATTCTGGACGGTGTGTTCAACCACACGGGTGACGATTCGATCTACTTCAACCGCTACGGCAACTACCCCGGAGTGGGCGCGTGGCAGAGCGAGGATTCGCCGTGGCGCGATGCGTTTTATTTCCACGAGGACGGCTCGTACGACTGCTGGTGGGGCGTGGGCAATATGCCCGCCATCAATGAGAGCTCCGAACTGGTACGCGAGCGTCTCCTGGGCAAGGACGGCGTCATTCGTAAATGGCTGCGTGCCGGTGCCCATGGTTGGCGCCTGGATGTGGCCGACGAGCTTTCCGATGACTTCCTGGCCGAGATCAAAAAGGCCGTGCTCGCCGAGAAGCCCGACGCGCTGCTGCTCGGCGAGGTCTGGGAAGACGCCTCCAACAAGATCAGCTACGGCCATCTGCGTCGCTATCTGCAAGGCTCCGAGCTCGACTCGGCCATGGATTACCCCTTCCGCGACATGGTCATCGGCTTTTTGATGGGCTACAAGAACGCCTACCAGGCAGCCGAGGATATTGAGACCCTGCGTGAGAACTATCCACGCGAAGCCCTGTCCTGCGCGCTCAATCTGCTCTCGAGCCACGACCGTCCGCGCATCATCTCGGTGCTCGGCGGCGGCCCCGACGAGTCGCAGCTGCCCGAGAGCGAGCGCAGCAAGTGGCGCCTGGACGAGAACTCCATGGGCCTGGCCAAGAGTCGTTTTTGGCTCGCGACGCTCATGCAGATGACGTTCCCGGGCGTTCCCTCACTCTATTACGGTGACGAGTACGGCTTGGAGGGACTCACCGATCCGGGCAATCGCCGCACCATGCCAACCAAGGAAGACCTGCACGACTTCGATACGTTCGCGATCGTCAAGAATGCCTCGGCCGTGCGCCGCGCGCTGCCATTTATGATCGACGGTGAAATCAAGGCCTTCGCGCTCAATGATGAGGTGCTAGCATACAACCGCATGGGCAAGGATGGCGAGTCCACGACCGTCATCATCAACCGCAGCCTGCGCAATTCTCATCGCGTGACCATTCCGGCGCTCGGCGAATGTGCGAGCGATGTGATTAGCGGTCACGAGTGCGAGATCCACAACGGTACGGTCACGCTAGACCTGTACCCGCTGGGGTCGTCGATCATCTATCACCACGCCGAGCAGCGCCTGCAGGAGCCGCTCGATCACGGTGCGGGTGTTGTATGCCATATCACATCAGTGCCGACCGACGACGGCAAGCCCGGTACGATCGGCGCGCCCACGCGTCGCTTTATCGACCATCTGGCCGCCATGGGCATGCGCTACTGGCAGGTTCTCCCCGTCAACCCCACGGACTTCTTCCGCTCCCCTTACGCCGGTCCTTCGGCCTTTGCAGGCAATATCGACCTCCTTCCCGAGAGCCACGAGGAGCTGGCAGCCGACTTTGAGACCTGGAAGGCCCGCGGAGGCGAGGATGCCGATCCGCTGTACACCGCCTTTAAACATCGCAATGCCGATTGGCTCGAGAAATACTGCGTCTACATGGCCGTTAAGAAGTACTTTGAGGGCGAGTCGCGCCATGATTGGCCGGCAGATGTCGCGCGCTACAACGAGCATCTGATCGACGACAAGCGCTTCCACAACGAGGCCGAGCTTCAGGCGTACATGCAGTACCGCTTTGACCTGGCTTGGTGCGAGCTCATGAACTATGCGCACAAGAAGGGCATCGAGGTTATCGGCGATATTCCTATGTACGTGTCCGACGATTCGGCGGATGCGTGGAGCGAGCCCGAGAACTTCTGGCTGTCCGATACCGGCAAGGCGATTGAGCTTTCCGGTGCGCCGCCCGACAACTTTGCACCCGAGGGCCAGGTGTGGGGCAACCCGACGTTCCGCTGGGACCACATGAAGCAGAACGGCTATAGCTGGTGGATGGATCGCCTGCGTCGTGCGTTCTCGCTCTACGACCGCGTGCGCCTGGATCACTTCCTGGGCTTCCACAGCTACTTTAGTATCCCCGCGGGCAAGGCTTGCGCCGAGGGCCGCTGGCTGGCGGGCCCGGGCAAGGACCTGTTCCAGACCGCCTATGACGAGCTGGGGCCGCTCAACTTTATCGCCGAGGACCTGGGCTACCTGACGCCCGGTGTTCGCGCCATGGCTTCGACCTGCGGTTTCCCCGGCATGGACGTGCTGGAGTTTAGCGACTACGACGTTCGTTGCGGTGTGCACCCCACGCCCGGCAAGATTCTGTACACCTCGACGCACGATACGTCGACGCTGGCCGGTTGGTGCACGCGTTCCTTTGCGGGCGGCGATGAACCGAGCGGTGTTGAGGTGGCGGCAAAGTTGATGAGCGACGCGCTGGCAAGCGACGCTCCCCTGGTGATGATGCCGCTGCAGGATGTCCTGGGGCTTGGCGACGACGCGCGCATGAATGTTCCGGGCGTGGCCACGGGCAACTGGACCTGGCAGGCTGACGAGGCGGACATTGCAGCCGCCGAGAACAAAACCGCACAGCTCCTGCGCAACAACCATAGATTCTGGGGCGAAGCGTGATAAAACCCCCGATATAGGGTACAGTTACAGCTGTTTGAATTTATGCGGGCAGAGCGATCTGCCCGCTTTGTGCTGAAAAGGAAGTATTATGGCGCGCTACGATTACAAGTGCTCGAGCTGCGGCAACGTGTTTGAGGTTGAGCATCCCATGTCCGAGACCCCCGAGGTCGTGTGTCCCAGCTGCGGCGCTCCGGCGGCCAAGACGTTCTCGGCCAGCGGCATTAAATTTGAGGGCAGCGGCTTCTACAACACCGACCAGCGCAGCGGAGGCTCCAGCACCAGCGCCACCAGCGGCTGCTGTGCCAACTGCCCGCATAACCACTAGGAACCAAACAGCCCCGCGATCGACACCGATCGCGGGGCTGATTCTTTAGCTACCCAGGTTTCCTTATGAGTTGCGGTGAAATAAGGACTGTTTGGTGGGCAGAAGCCGCTATTCAATCCCTATTTCACCGCAACATATTAGTTAC
>JAIHTM010000231.1 GCA_022713905.1 Collinsella sp. | reverse complement strand
GGTGCGCCGGCTTTCGCCGGCGCTTAATAAGGGATCTAGTTGGTGCTCATTCGTTTTGCTGCAGACTCGACGTAGCTTGCCATCTCATCGACGTCGCAGACGTCTTCGAAGCGGACGGGCTTGGACTCGAGTTCGGCGAGCTGGGCTGGGGCGACCGTGTTGGTTGCCTGCTCGAGCACGCGCATGGCCTCAAAGTCGTCCTCGGGAACGTCGAGGCCCAGGGCATCGCAGCAGGCGCGCGGGAACTTGTAGGGGCTGGCGGTCGAAAGCAGCACGCGGGCCTTGGCGCCCTCGGTGGGGGCGACCTGCTCAAAGACGTGATAGCCGCAAGCGGTGTGCGGGTCGATCACGTAGCCGTTGGCATCCCAGCAGCTCTTGATGGCGGCGCGAACCTCGTCCTCGCTGGCCCAGCCGCAGCCAAATACGCTCTGGATCTTGGCCAGCAGCTCGGCAGGCACCTCGTAGCGACCGGTCTGGGCAAGCTGCTCCATAAGGCCGGCAACGAGCTCGCAGTCGCCGTCGGACAGGAAGTAGAGCATGCGCTCCAGATTAGAGCTAATAAGGATGTCCATCGACGGCGAAATGGTCGTGAAGAACGGACGGTTGCGGTCGTAGACGCCGGTGGTCAGGAAGTCAGCGAGCACGTTGTTCTTGTCGCTGGCCACGACGAGTTTGGCGACGGGCAGACCCATGCGCTTGGCGTAGTAGCCGGCCAGGATATCGCCAAAGTTGCCGGTCGGTACGCAGAACTCCACGGCATCGCCGGCCTCGATGGCGCCGGCGCGCAGCAGCTGCGCATAGGCGGCAAAGTAGTAGACGACCTGCGGCACCAGGCGGCCGACGTTGATGGAGTTGGCGCTCGAAAGCACGGTGCCGGCGGCCTCCAGGCGCTCGGCCAGCTCCTTATCGGCAAAGATGCGCTTGACGGCACTCTGGGCGTCGTCGAAGTTGCCGCGGATGCCGCAGACGGCGACGTTGCCGCCCTCCTGCGTGGACATCTGCAGATTCTGCACGCGGCTGACCTTGCCCTCGGGATAAAAGACGGTGATGCCCGTGCCCGGGGCGTCGGCAAAGCCGGCGAGTGCTGCCTTGCCTGTGTCGCCCGACGTGGCGGTGACGATCATGATGCGCTCGGCGCCGCCGTCCTTGGCGGAAGTGCGGGCCATCAAGCGGGGGAGCATCTGCAGGGCGACGTCCTTGAAGGCGCTCGTGGGACCGCCAAAGAGCTCCATCACATAGGTCTGAGGGGCGTCAGCGCCCGGCGCAGCGTCGAGTTTGACGAGCGGCGTAACCTCCTCACTCGCGAACGTGCCGCGGTATGCCTCGTCGACACACGCCGAAATTTCTTCGGCCGTGTAATCATTCAGTAACATTCCCAACACATCTTGAGCGATTTCAAAGTACGATTTATCTGCAAGCGAGCTGATATCGACCTGCTGGGTGCCGAGCTCGTCCGAGACAAACAAACCCCCGTCGGGAGCGATGCCGGTGCGGATTGCCACCTTACTTGAGCACGATAAAGTGCGTCCTCGTGTACTATGATAAGTTCCCATATAACACTGCTCCTCGGATGCCTTGGACCCAATCGGTGAAACCATGGTATCAGAGCGCGCAAAACAGGTTTGCAGAGGCTTTTAGAAAGGTAACCTCAAGCCCATGATTAAGATTGCCAAGTTTGGCGGCTCGTCGGTCGCCGACGCCGAACACTTCAAGAAGATCAAGGCCATCGTCGATGCCGACCCTGCCCGCCGTTTTGTGGTGGTTTCCGCCTGCGGCCGCCGCTTTAAGGGCGACACCAAGGTGACCGACCTGCTCTACCTGGTTAACGCGCACGTTAAGTATCACGTGTCGTGCGAGGAACTGCTCGAGGACATTGGCCAGCGCTATTTTGATATCGCTGACGAGCTGGAGCTCACCTATCCCATCCGCGAGGAGTTCGCGGCCTTTGCCGAGCGCGCCCGCTCGGGCGGTTACTCTACCGAGGAGCTCGTGAGCCGCGGCGAGTACTTCACCGCTCGCTTGATGGCCGAGTACCTGGGCCTGCCGTTCCTGGACGCCGCGACGGTTGTGGCGTTCCATCACGACGGTACGCTCAGCATGAATCGCACCTCCGAGCTGGTGCAGGAGTACGGCCAGCAGGGCGGCTTTGTTATGCCCGGTTTCTACGGCGCGACGCGAGAGGGCCAGATCAAGCTGCTCGACCGTGGCGGCGGCGATATCTCGGGCTCGATCCTGGCCAAGTGCCTGGGCGCCGATCTGTACGAGAACTGGACCGACGTTTCGGGTTTCTATTCTGCCGATCCGCGTATTGTTCCCGAGGCTCAGCCCATTGCGCGCGTTACCTACGAGGAGCTGCGCGAGCTTTCGTACATGGGCGCAAGCGTCCTGCACGAGGAGGCCGTGTTCCCCGTGCGCGAGGCGGGTATTCCGCTGGTCATCAAGAACACCAATGCGCCGCAGGACCCCGGCACCATCATTAGCGAGACGGCTGATGAGGGTGAGGCAGAGCCCATCATTACCGGCGTGACCGGCAAGCGCGGTTTTGTCGCCATCAACGTCGCCCGTGACCGCACCAAGCCCCGCGTTGGCTTTATGCGCCGTGCGCTTTCGGTGTTCGAGCGCTATGACGTTTCCGTCGAGCACATGCCCACTGGTGTCGACCGCTTTGGCGCCGTGGTGCAGGAGCAGGATGTGCACGATTCGCTGTACTCACTTGTGGGCGACATCCAGCAGGAGGTCGAGCCGCTCGAGATCGAGGTTGTCGAGGGCTTGGCGCTCATCGCGACCGTCGGCCGTAACCTGCGCGGTCGTGCAGGCATCTCGGGCCACCTGTTTGGCATGCTTGGCCAGGCCGGCGTGAGCGTGCGCATGATTTCGCAGAGCTGTGACGAGATCAATATCATTATCGGTGTCGAGGAGAAGGACTTCGACCTTGCGATTCGGACCATTTACCGTGCCTTCTCCGATGAGAACGGCATTGTGAAGGTCTCCGATCTGGAGGCTCCCGCGCCGGCCGATCCCACCCTGGCCGCGCTCAAAAAGTAGCGACTGCTCGGTAGATTTTTGGGTCATGTCTCAAAAATCTACGGCGGGGCGTTTCGTTTCGGTTTCGTTTCGACGGGGCGGGTTTCATGCCCGCCCTGTTCTTGTATAAACTGGCAACAATAATCGGCCTGCTCGGCGTGCGGGCAAAAGCCACAACCTTTAAAGGGGGAAGCATGAAACAGTACACGGTTGCTATTTTGGGCGCGACGGGAGCCGTGGGCACCCAGATGCTCGAGTGCCTCAACGAGCAGGAGTTCCCGGTCGGCAAGCTCAAGCTGTTGGCAAGCGCACGCTCCGCGGGCAAGACCGTCGAGTTCCGCGGCGAGCAAATCGTGATCGAAGAGGCTTGCCCCGAGGCCTTTGAGGGCTGTGACATTGTGCTTGGCGCTGCCGGCGACGATATCGCCAAGGAATTGCTGCCCGAGGCCGTAAAGCGCGGCGCCGTCGTGGTCGACAACAGCCATGCCTTCCGCATGGATCCCGAGGTGCCGCTGGTCGTGCCCGAGATCAATGCCGACGACATCAAGTGGCATCACGGCCTTATCGCCAACCCCAACTGCGCGACCATCATCGGCCTGGTTCCCACGTGGCCGCTGCATCAGCTTGCCGGCGTGAAGCGCATGATCGTCTCGACGTATCAGGCGGCTTCTGGTGCCGGTGCTCCCGGTATGGCCGAGCTCGAAGCGCAGCTTGCTGCCCTGGGCCGTGGCGAGGAGATTCCCGAGCCGCGCGCATTTGCCGCCCAGCTGGCGAGCAACCTGATTCCGCAGATTGGCGGCGTCAAGGAGGAGGGCTTTACCTCTGAGGAGATGAAGCTACAAAACGAGGGCCGTAAGATCATGCACCTGCCCGAGCTGCGCGTGAACTGCACCTGCGTGCGCGTGCCTGTGCTGCGCTCGCACTCCGAGAGCATTACGCTCGAGTTCGAGCGTGACATTACGGTTGACGAGGCCCGTGTTGCGCTGGCTGCCGCTCCGGGCGTGAAGCTGGTTGACGACATGAGCGCCGAGGATGCGCACGACCGCTTCCCCATGCCGATGGATACGTCCGATCAGGACCTGATTTGGGTCGGTCGCGTGCGCCGCGACATCTCGAACCCGGAGGCCGCGCGTGGCATTACCTTCTGGTGCTGCGGTGACCAAATCCGTAAGGGCGCGGCAACCAACGCCGTCCAGATCGCTAAGCTGCTCTGCGAGTAGTGTGACCTGTCCGGCGGGGGCCGGGCTCAGTTTTCAGAACGTCCTCGACCATGGAAACCCCCTTATC
>JAIHTM010000230.1 GCA_022713905.1 Collinsella sp. | reverse complement strand
TGGTCGTGGCGGTCTTCGTGGTCGTCGACTTCGTTGCCGTGGTCTTCTTGGCTGCCGTTGCCTTCTTGACGGTCGCGGTCGACTTCTTGGCAGTGGTCTTGGCCGGAGCCTTGGCGGCCGGCTTGGCCTCAGCGGCCTCAGCCTTTACCTCGGGAGCAGCCTCGGCTTCGGCGGCCTTCTTGGCAGCGGCGGTCGTGCGCTTGCGCGTGGTCGTTGCCTTGGCAGCCGTTGTTTTAGTCGCGGCAGCCTTGGTTGTCGTAGTCTTCTTAGCGGTCGTCTTGCGGGTCGTGGCCTTCTTAGCTGCGGGCTTTGCAGCGGGCTTGACCTCGGCCTCTGTCTCAGGAGCAACCTCAGCCTTCACCTCAGGCTCAGCCTCAACCGGCTTCTCCTTGACCTTGGGCTCCTCAGCGACCACCGGCTCAGTAACAGCCTCAGGCTCGTCGACAACAGTCGCCGGACGCTCAATCTCCGGATGCATAAAGAAGTACAGGTCTAGATACTTGTCGGCCGAGCGCGTCCAGCTAAAGTCCTGACTCATGGCCTGCGTGACCAGCTGGTTCCAGGCGTCGCGGTTATCCCAGAACAGGCGCGCCGCGCGGAACACCGCGTCGCCCATCTCGTCGCCGTTAAAGTTACTAAACGAGAAGCCCGTGCCCTCGCCGGTAAACTCATTGTACGGGATCACGGTGTCCTTTAGGCCGCCGGTCTCGCGCACGATGGGCAGGGTGCCGTAGCGCATGGCGATGATCTGCGACAGGCCGCAGGGCTCAAACTTCGAAGGCATCAGAAACATGTCGGCGGCGGCGTACATGCGCTGCGACAACGCCGGGTCAAACTCGATGCGTGCGGCCATAGTGCCGGGGTACTTGTCCTGGAAGTAGCGCAGGCCGTCCTCGTAGTCCCGGTCGCCGGTGCCCAGCACCGCAACCTGCACGCCGCCGGACAGGATGCGGTCGAGCGCGTACATGACAAGGTCCATGCCCTTCTGGCGCGTCAGACGCGTGACCATCACCATGAGCGGGCGGTCGTCGCGAACCTCGAGGCCCAGCTCCTCCTGCAGCTTGGCCTTGCACACGGCCTTGCCGGAACGGTCCTCCACGGTGTAGTTGGCGGCAATGCGCTTGTCGGTCGCCGGGTCAAAGCCCGCAACGTCGATGCCATTCAAAATGCCCTGCAGCGCGTACGAACGCTCGCGCAGAACGCCGTCCAGGCCCTCGCCAAATTCGGGCGTCTGGATCTCGTTGGCATAGGTGGGGCTCACCGTGGTAATGGCGTCGGCATAGCGCAGGGCGCCCAGCATGTAGTTGACGCTGCAGGCGTCGCAACGCAGCTGCGAGGCGGCCGCCGGAATATGTGCCACACCCAGGATGTCCTCCATCACGGTGTCGCTAAACTGGCCCTGGAACGCCACGTTGTGAATCGAGAACACGGTCTTGACTCGGTCGTACAGCGGCAGGCCCTGGTAGAACTCGCGCAAAAACACGGGCGCCAGTGCCGTCTGCCAGTCGTTGCAGTGCAGGATGTCGCACTCAAAGCCGGCCGGCAGGTGCTGCAGGCTCTCGGTGATGGCCTTGGAGAAGAACGCAAAACGCTCGCCGTCGTCAAAGAAGCCATACGGATAGTCGCGCGCAAAGTAGCGCTCGTTGTCGATGAACATATAGGTGACGCCGTCGTGCTCGAGCTTCTCGAGTCCACAGTACTCATTGCGCCAGCCCAGGCTCACGTAAAAGTCGGAGAAGTGCTCCATCTGCGTCTTGTACTCGTCCTTGATGGTGGCGTACTTGGGCACCATCACGATAACTTCGGCGCCGGCGCGCACAAGCGCCGCAGGCAGCGAGCCCGCCACGTCGCCCAGGCCACCGGTCTTTACAAACGGCGCGCACTCGGCCGAGGCAAACACGATCTGCATCTTTTTGCTGGAATCAGCCATATTGTCTCCCATGTTGTAATTCGAGAATAGCCGCCTGGCGCTAACCGGGCGGCTATTCTACATGTTACGAGCGATGTTGCGGTGCCAACGTTAACGTACGATGGTGGTATCGGAAGTTAACGGAGCCTTGCCCAGCACCAAGATGTTCTCGGGCGTGCCGCGAAGCTCGGTGTTGGTGGGAACCACGTTGTTCTTGTCCAGGATGGCGTTCTCAACGCGGGCGCCGCTCTTGATGATGCAGCTCTGGTTGATGATCGAGTTGGTCACCGAGGCGCCTTCCTCGACCACAACGCCGCGCGACAGGATCGAGTTGCGCACGGTGCCCTTGATGATGCAGCCGGCCGAGATGATCGAGTTGCAGGCGTGGCTGCCGGTCGCATAGCGCGAAGGCGGCACGTCGTGAGCCTTGGTCAGGATCGGGCGCTCGGGGTCGAAGAGCTGGTCGGCCACGGTCTGGTCGAGCAGGTCCATGCTGCGGCGATACAGCGACTTCTCGCTAAACACGCCCACGACCTCGCCCTTGTACTCGTAGCTGCACACGTCGATGTTGCCAAAGTCGCCCTGGAGTGCCTCGAGCAGGTCCAGGTAGTCGGCGGCCTGGTAGTGGTCGATGATCTCGAGCAGCGTCTCGCGGTTGACGATGCAGCAGTCCATAGAGGCGTTGTCGCCATACACGACGCCGGCGCTCACGCCCGTCAGGCGGCCGTTCTCGTTGATCTGCAGCTTGGTCTCGTCATCGACGTTGCGCGTGGCCTTGCAGTACACCACGGTCATCTGGGCGCCGGAGTTCTCGTGCGCGTCGATGATGGTGTTGAGGTCCATGTTAAAGATGATGTTGGTGCCCATCATCACAACGTAGGGCTTGTCCGAGCGCTGTAACAGCGTCTTGTTGGAGATGATGTCGCGCAGCAAGAAGCGCATGCCGCCCTTGGTGGTGCCATACGCGTTGCCGGGCACCATGAACAGGCCGCCCTTCTTGCGGTCCAGGCCCCAGTCCTTGCCCGAGCCCACGTGGTCGATCAGCGAGCGATAATTGCCCGGCATGACGACGCCGACGGTCTTAATGCCGGCATTCATCATGTTGGACAGCGGGAAGTCGATCAGGCGGTAGCGGCCCAAAAACGGAACGGACGCGATGGGGCGGTCCTTGAGCAGCACGCTGCCGTAGGTCGAAGAGTAGTTAGCGGTGATATAACCGATGGCCTTGCGATTGATCATCGGATCATTCCCCCTTCCCGATAACGACGTCATTTCCAACGACGGCCGTATCCTTGGTGGTATCGACAGAGCCGAGCTTCACGCCCTCTTCGACCGTGGAGTTCTCGCCCAAAATTGCACGGCAGATGTGCGCGCCGCTCTTGACGTGCGCACCAGGCAGCAGTACGGAGTCCTCGACCACGGCGCGCTCCTCGATAATGACATCGGTCGAAAGGATCGAGTGGCGAGCGGTGCCGTAGATCTTGCAGCCGTTGGAGACAAGGCAGTCGTCCAGGCGGCCGTCCGGGCCAATGTAGTGCGGCGGTCGCGTGGTGATGTTGGACATGATGGGGAAGTGCTTGTCGAACAGATCGAACTCGGGGTTGTTGCCCAGCAGGTCCATCGAGGTCTCGTGGAAGCTGGCGATGGTGCCAACGTCCTTCCAAAAGCCGTGGAACTCGTAGCTGTACAGGCGCTTGTTCTCGCCGAGCAGCTTGGGGATGATGTCCTTGCCAAAGTCGTGGCTCGAGCGTTGGTCCAGAGCATCCTCCTCGAGCGCCTCGATCAGCACGTCGGCCGAGAAGATGTAGATGCCCATGGACGCGAGGTTCGAATCGGGTTTATCGGGCTTCTCGGTGAACTTGGTGATGCGGCCGTCCTCAGGGTCGGTGGTCAGGATGCCAAAGCGGCTGGCCTCCTCCCACGGCACGGGCATAACGCTCACCGTGAGGTCTGCGTTGTTCTCAATGTGCGTCTTGAGCATCTTGCGGTAGTCCATGCGATACAGGTGATCGCCCGAAAGAATCAGGACGTACTTGGGGTCGTTGGCCTTGATGTAGTCCAGGTTCTGCGTGATGGCGTCTGCCGTGCCCGCATACCAGGCGCCGCCGGTCTGCGTCTCGTATGGCGGCAGGATCGACACGCCGCCGTCGCGGCTGTCCAGATCCCACGCCTCGCCGGAGCCCACATAGGCATGCAGCAGGTAGGGGCGATACTGCGTCAGAACGCCCACCGTGTCGATGCCCGAGTTGGAGCAGTTGGAGAGCGAGAAGTCGATAATGCGGAACTTGCCACCAAAGCTAACCGCCGGCTTAGCGATCTTTTGGGTGAGTGCCCCCAATCGGCTGCCCTGTCCTCCTGCGAGGAGCATCGCGATGCATTCTTTCTTACTCATCGATTTCTCCTTCTGTCATCGATGTTTCTAACC
>JAIHTM010000229.1 GCA_022713905.1 Collinsella sp. | reverse complement strand
TCCCAGATCTCGGGGCCGGTCGTGGCCTTGTGAATGGCGGGGTTCGCGGGGTTCACAAACTGGCCGGCGATGATGCTGTTGGGAGTCTCCTTCTGCAGCTCCTCGGCCTTGGCGATAGCGCCCTTCATGCCCTTGGAGCCGTCGGTGAGCACGAGCTGCGCACCGTATGCCTGCATCAGCTTGCGGCGCTCGACGGACATGGTCTCGGGCATGGTGATGATCACCTTGTAGCCGCGGGCGGCCGCCACCGAGGCGATGCCGACGCCGGTGTTGCCGCTCGTGGGCTCGATGATGGTGTAGTCGCCGCCGCGCACGAGCTTGCCGGCCTTCTCGGCCTCGTCAATCATGTTCTTGGCGACGCGGTCTTTAACGGATCCGGCGGGGTTGAAGTATTCCAGTTTGACGAGCACGCGAGCCTTGAGGTCCTCGTCGGCCTCAAAGTGGGTGAGCTCCAGAAGCGGGGTGTGGCCGATAAGCTGATCGATGGACGTGTAAACCTTGCTCATGGTGAACCTCCAAAGTGTTCAAGTTGCTGGTTGCCGTGTGGTTTTACGGCGTGTCTAGCAGCTAAACCCATAAACCTTATAGGTTGTTCGTTTAGCTGTTGGCAAGCATAGTAGACACTAAAGCCTAGTAATGCAATAGGAAATAGAAGATTATTACAAGCTGATTAACCATCTTGACCGGAACGGGTATTTTCAAACCCAATTTTTCGGCTAGAATTTCAACGGACTAAAAGACCGAAAGGCAGCACTATATATGTTGGTTTCCACTAAGGGCAGGTACGCCCTGCGCGTTATGGTTGACCTGGCCGAGCACCAGGCGGCCGGTCGCATCCCGCTCAAAGAGATCGCGGCGCGACAGGGGATTTCCGAGAAATATCTCGAGAACATCTTGGCGACGCTCGTGCGCGCCAACATGCTCTCGGGCATGCGCGGCAAGGGCGGTGGCTATGTGCTCACGCGCCCGCCCGAGCAGTACACGGTGGGCGAGATCCTGCGCTTGACCGAGGGCAGCCTGGCACCGGTCGCCTGCCTGGATGGCGACTGCAAGGGCTGCTCGCGATCTGATGAGTGCCCCACGCTCGACGTGTGGAAGAACCTGGACAAGCTCATCAACGATTACCTCGACGGCGTAACGCTCGATACGCTCGTCGCCCCCAGCGAAGGCTTCGACTACGTCATCTAGCCCACCTGCCATTTGGGGACGGGGTGGAAATGGTAGATTTTCTTGCCCTCTGAGGATTGACAAATAAGAAGGCCGCCCATTTTTGCGATGGGCGGCCTTTGATTTGGTCCGATGCGTCTGTGTGTCGGGGGCGTTCTACTCTTCGGCAAGACTATCGAGGATGCTGCGCATGATGGACACTAGGATGCTGCCCATAAAGGCTGAGCCAAAGCCGGCGATGGAGATGCCGACGCCCAACAGGTTGACCGACAGGTAGCTGGCGAGCTCCAGCATAAAGCTGTTGAGCACGAGCTGGAAAATGCCGAGCGTGATGATCGTGAGCGGCAGCGAGATGACCGTGAGGAACGGTTTGACGAACGAATCGACGATGTTGAGGAACAGCCCCACAAAGGCAAAGCAGACCCAGGCCTCGGCAAAGCCGAAGGGTTGGATACCGGGGACGAGGAACGTGGCGATCGCGATGGCGATCGAGGTGAAGAGCCAGTTAAGCATAAAGCGCATGGCGTGAATCCTTTCTTGCGCCGGGGTTGCTGGCGTCGCGTGAAGCGGCTTGCGGCGGCGACTTGGATGGTTGCGCGGGCGCGCCGCGGTGTTTGGGCGCCCATTGTCTCAAATATTCGTGGAGCTTACGTGCGCATTCGGTTTCTAAACGGCGTTCGTCCTGAAAAACGTGCCGCTGACAGAGAGTCTTGTCACTTTAGTTTGGTGGTGTGCTACACTGCTACGGGCAAATGGCCCATGCATAGTTTTATTGCATATTTACGGGCGAACGATGCCCGATGTCAGTATCAACTTCGATGCCTTTTGGCGGGTTTGGCGGTGATCGATGAATATCGAGAACATGTTTGACAAGCCTGATGTCAAGCAGCTGGTCCACGCATTTAGTCTTTTGGATGACGAGAACGATATCCAGGCGTTTTTAACCGATATCTGCACGCCGCGCGAGATTTGCGATCTTTCTCAGCGCCTGCAGGTCGCGCGCTATCTGGATGAGGGCGAGCCCTATGTCGAGGTTCAGGCCCGCACCGGCGCTTCGTCCACCACGGTGAGCCGCGTGTCCAAGGCGCTCAACGGCGAGTACGGTGGCTATCGCAAAATCCTCATCAAACTGGAAGATGGCGAGTAGGCCAACGGCAACAAACGAATCAACTGGAGCCGCCCCTTCGGGGGCGGTTTTTGTGTGTCGATAATTGATCCTTTGGGGACGGAGGAAAACGGATCATCGAGGGGATCTGGTGCATTGGGGCCAGGTTGTCCGTGCGGGCGGGTAGGATAGATGCGATGAATACTGCGAACGGTTTGAGTGGAGGACCATGCCTGTTCGAATCTATACCACCAATACCGGTACGGACTTGAGCGACGCCGAGGCGGCGTTGCTCGCCGACCTGGTTGCCCGCCACGGGCGTGCCGTTTTGCTGGCGCCCTCGTTTGCCGAGCTCGACCTGTGCCGTCACGATGCTGCGGTTGCTGGCGCCTCGCTGGGCGTTGACTACAAAACCCCCGCGTCGTGGCTTCGTTCGCTGTGGGAGCTTATGGGCGATGGCCGCAGCTTTGTCGACAACATGCAGCGCCAGATGCTGTTCTCGGACATGATCGCCCGTCGCGACGATGCGGACCTGCAGCCGCTTTCGCGCAGTCAGGGCACGGTGCGCATGCTCGCGCGCATGGCCCGCGATGTGTTGCCGGGCGTAGCGGGAACGGGTGCCGAGCGCTGCTGCGGCGACGTTTGCCGGCCCGATCCCAAGAGCGACGCCGAGGCTCGCGTGTTCGAGCTGTTGAGTGCCTATGCGAGCGGCTTGGACCGTCGAGACATGGTCGAGCCCTGCGAGGCGGCTGACCTTATGGCCGAGGTGCTGGCCGACAACCTTCCGGCGTGCGCCCGCGCGGTATGTGTGCGCGGCGTCACGTCGTTTACGCACGGCCTGCTCGAGTTGCTGTCCGCCGTGGCAAACAACGGGGGAGAGGTCGTTGTGCTGCTTGCCCGCGAGCAGGCGGCAATGCGCGAGGACCTGGCTGCTGCCTTTGATGCCCGCGGTGTGCTGTTTGAGGCCGCGCCGCTGGGGGAGGGTGCCGCTGCGCCTCAGACTGCCTCCGAGTCCGCCGCTCAGCCTACCTTTGTAGAGGTTGCCGGCCCTCACGCCCGCGCCCACGCCTATGTGGATGCAATCGATGAGCTGGTAAAAACGTGTGAGGACGCCGCGGTCGACGGCGGCGTCGCGGCGTCCGCGGACCCCGCGCGCGTGCTCGTGGTTTCCGCCCGGGCGCCCCAGCTGTTCGGTGAACTCGCTGCCCGTTTGGCGGCGCGTCACATCGCTGCTGAGACAACCGAGTTCACGGCGTTTTCCCAATCCATCGCGGGCAGGCAGTTCACGGCGCTCGCCAATCTGATCGAGCGCATGAAGGCCGCTGACGAGGGCACCGCCTCCAAGACCGAGTGGCGGCCCGCGCCGGAGCTTACCGACTGGATTTACAGTCCGCTTTCGGGTGCCGATGCTGCCAGCGCGCGCACCTTCGACAAGAACATGCGTCTGTCGCGTGGCAAGACCACCACGGCCGTCAAGAGCCTGCTGCAGAGCGTACAGGGCCAGGTGAGGGGTACGCGCAAAGCTGCCAGTGATGAGAACTGGTTTAAGAACGTGCCGTGCGTGGTCTCGGACGTGTTCCAAGCGCTGTGGCGCGACAAACCCGTGACGGCGCTCAAGGCAATGCTCGCCGTCGCCGAGGCGTTGCCCGATCGCGCCCTTGGAGGCCTTGACGGTCAGGCCCGTCGCCAGGCGGAGACCGCCCTGCTGCGACATGCCATCGACATCCTTATGAACGACGCCCGCGTGCTCGACGTGTCGCAGGCGGCGACCGTGCCCGTGCTCGATGGTGTCCGCACCAAGGTGGACAAGCGCAGCACCGCATACGATTACGAGACCTACGAGGTCGACCGCGCGCCGCGCGCCCAGGTGCGCTTTGCGTCGCTTGCCGATGCGGCAGCCCTGCGCCCCGCCAGCTACGATGCCGTGCTGTTTGCCGACGTCGACCTGGACAGTTATCCGCTCTCGCATGAGGAGGGCCCGCTGGCCACGCTGACGGCCGAGTTGGATCGCAGCGGTGCGACGCTTGAGCCCGCCGCCCTGCTGCGCGTTCGCTTTGGCCGCGCGATGCAGGCCGCGCGCGGCCCCGTTGTGCT
>JAIHTM010000228.1 GCA_022713905.1 Collinsella sp. | reverse complement strand
GCCCTCGTCCAAGGTGTCCCCGACGGTGGAGCGCAAGGTCGATCGCGCCAGCGCATCGCAGGACTTTGCCGCGGGCGATACCGTGAGCCACAAGACCTTTGGCACGGGTACCGTGATCTCGGTCGCTGGAGACATGATCGAGGTTCAATTCGAAAAGACCGGCCAGACCAAAAAGCTAATGAAAGGTTTTGCACCGATCGTCAAGCTGTCGTAGTCTCGGCGGACCCGGGCGGGCTGAATACTTAGACATGGCAAGGGGCTCCCCCGTTGAAGAACGGGGGAGCCCCTTGTTGCGTTTTTGATTGTCGTAACTAGTCAGAGGCTCGCCGGGACGGGGCGCGGGATTTGGTCGATTGCGAGTTCTGCACGAGCCGGAGAGCACTTAATGTGCTCTCCGTTCGAGCGGGACTGTCCGAGCAGGCGATCAAACCCCGCGCCCCGTCCCGGCGAGCGCTTGGGGACCGGTGACCTACAGGTGGCTGACAATCAGTTCCATCTTGCCTTCGAGGTCGATGGAGCCGACGGTGCTCGGAGCCAGCAGGTGGCTTCCCTTGTGGACGGGGTCGCCGCAGACGGTGCCTTCGCCGTCGATGATCGACAGGCACATGAAGGGCCAGCGCTGGTCGAGGGTCTTGCTGCCGTCGACGCGTACGCGATCGACGGTGTAGCAGGGGTTGGACTCGAGCTCGGTCACGCCGTCGACCTCGGGCGCGGTCACCGTGCCGTCGGTCGGAGCCTGAGCACCAAAGTCGATGCAGTCGAGGCTCTGCTCAATGTGCAGGGGGCGCAGCTTGCCGTCGGTGCCGGGACGGTCGTAGTCGTACAGGCGATACGTCACGTCGCTCGACTGCTGCGTCTCCAAAATGAGCGTGCCGGTCTTGATGGCGTGCACAGTGCCGGAATCAATCTGGAAAAAGTCGCCCTTGTGGATCGGCAGTACGTTGAGCATGTCGCCCCAACGGCCTTCCTCGATCATCTGTGCGGCCTCGGCGCGGTCATGCGCGCGCTGGCCGACGATGATTGTGGCGCCGGGCTCGCAGTCCAGCACATACCAGCACTCGGTTTTGCCCAGGCTGCCGTTTTCGTGCTTGGCGGCGTACTCGTCGTTGGGATGAATCTGGATCGAAAGGTCGTCCTTGGCGTCCAGAATCTTAATGAGCAGCGGGAACTCCTTGCCCTCGCAGTTGCCAAAGAGCTCGCGGTGCTCGGCCCACAGCCATGACAGCGTGTGACCGGCATACGGGCCCTCAGCGATCTGGCAGTCGCCGTTGGGGTGTGCCGAGATGGCCCAGCACTCACCGATGGGACCCTCGGGAATGTCGTAGCCAAACACGGTCTCCAGCTGGCGGCCGCCCCAGATCTTCTCGTGGAAGATCGGCGTCAGTTTAATCAAATCGGACATGTTCATACTCCCATTGTGCTGCGTGGGCGCCGCGTAAAACTGCTCAAAACGAGCGCCCGCATGACTACAAAAACCTATGCCAACGTTACATTGTGCAACTCAAAGCGGTCGCCAACGTTGCGCGAGACCGAATACTCAAAGGCGGCGCCGCTATCCAAAAAGCCAATCTGGGTGAGCTCGAGCAGGGGAGAGCCAGGTTTGGTGTCCAGACGCTCGGCTTCTTCCTCGGTTGCTGCCACGGCGCGAATGGTACGGTGAAAGCTCGAAATCTTCAGCCCGCATTGCTCTCGGATGAAGCGGTAGAGCGATCCGTACAGGTCCTTCTTTTTCAGCCCCGGAATCAGCTCGAGGGGCATGTAGGTGTACTCGATAACGATGGGCTTCTCATCGGCCTGACGCACGCGCACGACGTGATAGGCAAAGTCATCCTCGGCAATTCCCAGCTGGGCTGCGATGTCCGCTGGTGGATTAACGATCGAGAAATCGTAGACCACCGAGGTCACCTTCTCCCCGCGGTGCTCATATGAAAAGCCCTGGGCACGGTCGTTTTTGCCCTGGAAAAACGCCTGGCCGGGAAGCCCCGCCGTGTCCTTAACGTAGGTACCCGATCCGCGTCGGCTGGTAATAAGACCTTCCTCGGTGATTTGTTCAATAGCTCGTTTGACGGTGATTTTGGAAACGCTATAGAGCTCGCAGAACTCAACGACGGTGGGAAGCTTGTCGCCCGGTTTAAGAGCGCCATCCTCGATACTTCGACGAATATCTGCAGCTATCGCCTCGTATTTGGGAATCAAGGAACCTCCTTTCCAACTTGATTGAGAATAAAAGAAAGTATAGTCAACGCCTAAGTATCTCTATTGAGTTATTGAAAAGTTCGAGAAAGGTTTAATTAAAAAACGCTTCTCTTTAGAAACTAGAGCGCTCTAAATGAATATGCATTCGAATAATGTGATATTGAGCGAATCGATCGGCTCGAGGATGGGGTCGAGCCGTTTTGCCGCCCGGCGAACCGAATCTCATGCTCTGCATTTCCCCAGATAAAACCTGCCAAAACAAACCTGTCCCTTTTTGGTAGGTTTTTGCCTTGGGAGCGGTACCATACAGACAATGTTTAAACGAGAAAGGTGGGCTCCCATGGAACCTAAGCAGTACTACATCGGCATCGACGTCGGCGGCACTTCGGTTAAGGAGGGCCTGTTCGACGAGGACGGCAACCTGCTGGCCAAGGCCAGCGTGCCCACGCCTCCTATCGTTGACGCTGTGGGCTTTGCCGCGGTGACCGAGGCTATCGACCAGGTGGTCGCCAAGGCCCAGATTCCGCGCGCCTTTGTGGCGGGCATTGGCCTGGCCGTTCCGTGCCCCATCCCGGCATCGGGCGATGCCAAGGTCAAAGCCAACATTGCCATTAACCTGCCCGAGCTGAGGATCGCCATTCAGCAGCACTGCCCCGACGCGGTCGTTAAGTACGAGAACGATGCCAACGCCGCCGCCATGGGCGAGGCCTGGCTCGGCTCTGCCAAGGGCGTGCAGAACGTGGTGATGGTCACCATCGGTACCGGCGTGGGTGGCGGCGTTATCGTTAACGGCGACGTGGTGTCGGGCGTTGTGGGCGCCGGCGGCGAGATCGGCCACATGTGCCTGAACCCGGCTGAGGAGCGCACTTGCGGCTGTGGTGGCCATGGCCACCTGGAGCAGTATTCCAGCGCCACCGGCGTGGTGAGCAACTATCTGGCTGAGTGCGAGAAGGCGGGCGTCGAGCCCATCGAGCTCACCGGCCCCTCAGATTCCAAGGACGTGTTCCAGGCCTGCCGCGAGGGTGACAAGCTGGCGCTGGCGGCTGCCGATACCATGGCCGACTATCTCGGCCGCGCTCTGGCGCTTATCGCCAACGTGGTCGACCCCGAGATGTTCCTGATCGGTGGTGGCGCGTCCGCTTCGGCCGATGTCTACCTCGACGCCGTTCGCGAGCACTTCCAGCGCTACGCGCTTTCCGCCTCGCGTGAGACGCCCATTAAGGTCGCTTCGCTCGGCAACGACGCCGGCATCATCGGCGCCGCCTACGTAGCTCTGCGCGCCGCCGGTAAATAGCTGGTGCAAGGGGGTCAGGTTACTTTGCACCAACACGGTGTAAAAGGGACGGCCTTGGCCCCCGTGCCTGCCCCAAAATATGCCGTGGCCCTTCCGTCTGCGAAGGCTCGGCATCGGCGTGCTACCATAGCTACGTCCAAGTACACATATCAAGTGGAGGATATCCATGGCAAACGTTCTTGTCTTTGGTCACCAGAACCCCGATAACGACGCCATCATGAGCGCCGTCGTCCTGTCCCAGCTGCTCAACCAGGTTGAGTATGCCGGCAACACCTACGAGGCTTGCGCTCTGGGCCAGCTTCCGGCCGAGTCCGCCAAGCTGCTCGCCGACGCCGGCATCGCCGAGCCCCGCGTGATTGATTCCGTCGAGGCCGGTCAGCTCGTCGTCCTCACCGACCACAACGAGTCCGCCCAGTCCGTCGCCGGCCTTAAGGACGCCACGGTCTTTGGCGTCGTCGACCATCACCGCATTGGCGACTTCGAGACCGCCGGCCCGCTGCACTACATCTGCCTGCCCTGGGGCTCCAGCTGCACCATCGTCACCAAGCTCGCCGGCGTGCTCGGCGTTGAGCTTTCCGACGTCCAGGCCAAGCTGCTGCTCTCGGCCATGATGACCGACACGCTCATGCTCAAGAGCCCCACCACCACCGATGTCGACCGCGCCGTCGCCGCCAAGCTCGGCGAGCAGGTGGGCGTCGACCCGGTCAAGTTTGGCATGGAGGTCTTCCTCACCCGTCCGTCCGGCTCCTTCACCGCAGCCGAGATGGTCGGCAACGACATCAAGATGTTCGAGCCCGCCGGCAAGAAGCTGCTCATCGGCCAGTACGAGACCGTCGACAAGAGCCGCGCGCTCGGCATGATCGACGAGATTCGCGAGGCCATGCGCGCCTACGCCGCCGAGAAG
>JAIHTM010000227.1 GCA_022713905.1 Collinsella sp. | reverse complement strand
CAGCAACGACGTCTCCACCGCATTTTGCTCCGTCAGCGCCCAGATGCCCGCCAGCGTTGCAGCGAACAGAACGATCGCGGTCCATCCGATTATTTGTTTTACGCGCGCCAAGGGCCAACCTCCTTTTTTTGAATATCAGCGAGTGTAGCCCCAAATGACATCGTCAACGTATCAAAATTTGAATCGCAACAGGAAGCGACAAAGCGACGCAAACCCCTACCCCGCCTCGCGCATCCAGCGATCGAACGTCCCCACGCACACGCCCAGGCACTTTGCTGCCTGGCTGCGGGTAATATCGCCTGCCTCATAGCTATCGCGCACCAGCTCAAACTGAGGAGGGCACGGCTTGCGAGGTCGACCGAAACGGACCCCTCGCGCCCGCGCCGCCGCAATTCCCTCCGCCTGGCGCCGATGGATATTCTCGCGCTCCACCTGCGCCACGTAGCTCAGCAGTTGCAGCACAATATCGGCAATCAGGGTGTTGGTCACATCCGGCGCGCCGCTGGCCCTGACGCGCGTGTCAAGCAATGGCATGTCCAACACCACAATGGCAACCCCGAGCTCCTTGGTAATGCGTCGCCATTCCTCAAGAATCTCGGAGTAATTACGGCCAAGTCGGTCGATAGAAAGCACCACCAGCACGTCCCCGCCTCCCAGGACGTGCAGCAGCTCGCGATAACGCGGTCGATCGAAGTTCTTGCCGCTCGCATGGTCGGCATAAATATTCGCCGAGCCCACGCCATAGGCGCCCAGCGCATCCAGCTGCCGATTAAGATTCTGATCGCGCGAACTCACCCGCGCATAACCGTACACCGTCGCCATCTCATCCCCGCTTTCTTGTAAACCTGCCAAAAAGGGACAGGTTTATTTTGGTAGGTTTTACCTCTCAAATAGCAGGTAAGCGGGCGGCCGAGCAGACGGCAAGGTAGCCACGATTCAAATGCGAAGGGCGGTCCCGAAAGGCCGCCCTCCGCTCCCCCACCATGAGTCGGGATTTAGCTAATGGATAAGCTTAAAGTCCAAGTGCCCACGCGTGGTATTGACGCGCGAGACCTCGATGATCACGCGCTGCCCCAGCTCGTAACGAGTCCCCGTGTCGGCGCCCGTCAGCGTAAGCGCATCCTCGTCGAACTCGAACCACTCGTTGCCCAGGCTCTTGATTGAAACCAAGCCTTCGACCTGCGTTAGGTCCAAGCGCACAAAGAGGCCCATGCTGCTAACCCACGAGACGGTTCCGGCATAGCGCTCGCCCAGACGGTCCTCATAGTACTGGGCAATCTTGATCTTTTGCGTCGCATGGCTGGCGGCATCTGCCGCGCGCTCGGCATCGCTGCATGCGCGGCAGATCTGCGGCAGAATGCGCGGCAGCGACTCGCGCCCCTTGCCGATCAGCCGCGGCGTACGGACCAAGGCGTCCTTGCCGCCGAGCTGCTCGTAGGCCAACTGCAGTTTGAGCACGCGGTGCACCACCAGATCGGGGTAGCGACGGATGGGACTCGTAAAGTGACAGTAGCACGGCGCGGCGAGCGCAAAGTGGCCCTCGTTGCGCGGCTTGTACAGCGCGCGCTGCATGCTGCGCAGAAGCAGCGTGTTGACGAGCGGTGCGTTGGCCGTACCGGCGGCAGCATCGACTGCAGCCTGCAGCTCATCGGGACTCCCCAGGGCAATACCGGCAGCACGGCGATCGTCGATGATGCCTAGCTGCGCCAGCGCAACGGCGGCACCGTGCAGGCTATCGGGGCTCGGATCCTCATGCACGCGATAGCAGGCCTCGATATCACGGTCCGCCAGCCACTCTGCAACGCACTCGTTGGCGAGCAGCATGGCTTCCTCGATAAGCGACGTGGCACACGAACGCTCGCGCGCCACAATCTGCACGGGCACTCCGTCCTCATCCAATAGAGCGCGAATCTCGGCCGTGTCAAAATCGACTGAGCCGCGGGCGCGACGAATACGACGGCGAAGTTCGGCGAGTTCGTTGGCGGCGACAAGGAAATCGCCGAGGTCGATGTTGTAGCCGCGGGCGGTCTCCTCGCATGCAAGACCGCGCTCAAGCGCTTCCTCGCGCGAGGTCTCAGCAGCCGCAACATCCTCGGCCGCACCCTCCAGCACCGAATACTCAACCGCGCCGGCACGCACCAGCAGCGCCTCGGCGCCGTCATAGTCCATACGCACACGCGAGCGAATCACGCTGGGGTACGGATCGTAATGCCGCACGCGACCCTGCGCATCGAGCTCGATATCGACGGTAAACGCAAGACGGTCCTCGTCAGGGCGAAGCGAGCACAGGTCATTGGACAGGCGTTCGGGCAGCATGGGAAGCACGCGATCGGCCAGATACACCGATGTCGTGCGATGGCGAGCCTCAAGATCGATATGCCCGTCCCAAGCCACATAGTGTGAAACGTCGGCGATATGCACACCCAGCTTATAGCCACCCTCGGGCGTGCGCTCCAGCGAAATGGCATCGTCAAAGTCGCGCGCGTCGACCGGGTCGATCGTGATGACAAAACGGTCGCGCAGATCGCGGCGGAGCGGGTCCTTAAGCGCCGCGGACACATCGAGCGAAAGCCCCTCGGCCTCGTCCAGCGCGGCCTCGGGATAGCTATCGGTATAGCCGTAACGCGCCATCACATATTGAACGCCCAAATCGGGCGCGTCATCTCCGCCAATGCGGCGTTCGATCGTCACGGTGCCCGATTCCAGGCGCGTCGGGTAGGTCAAAATGCGCGCGACAACGGCATCACCCGGGTGGACGCCCAGACGATCCGCCGAGGTATCCTCGGGCAGAATGAAGAAGTCGGCCTTCAGGCGCGAATCGAGCGGCTCGATCACACCGAGCGGACCGGCGGTATGGTACGTACCCACCACGCTTATGGCTGCGCGCTCAACCACGCCTTCGATCACGGCGCGCCGCTCACCGTGCGGGCTGTTCTTAATGCTCACGGCAACGGTATCGCCATCCATGATCTCGCGCTTACCGCGGCCCATGACCTTGTAGTCGCCGCTCTCGGTTATGACATAGGCGCCATGCTCATGGAGCTGCACGCGCCCGGTCAGGCTCGGACGGCGTTCGCTGCGCACCGGCCCGCGCTTATTGCGAGCTCCACGCTTATGCTTGTTATTGCGCCCCATGGCGCCTCCTTGCTATCGATTGCCGTTTACATCCCAAGAGTCTACCCAAATGATTCGCTTTCCTGCCGTCCCCTAGGGATCAAAAAACGGGCCGCCCCATAAGAGACGACCCGTTGGAAGGGATGAATTCCAGGCATGCCTACACGCGCAGGTAGCGGCGCATGGCGATGGCAGAACCAAAGAGACCGATAATCACACCGACCAGAATCAGCGCAGCATAGGTCACCAGGTAGTACTGCATTGGCAGGGCAAACGACATCCAGCCGATGCTCTCCTGCAGACGCGGAATCATCAGATTGCGCAGCAGCTCCAGAACGCCGATGGAAAGCAGCGAGCCCAAAATAGCCTGCAGTACGCCCTCGGTGATAAACGGGCCGCGAATGAAGCCGTTGCTGGCGCCGACCAGACGCATAATCGCAATCTCACGACGACGCGCCGTGATGGACAGGCGAATCGTGTTGTTGATGAAGATGAATGCGATAAAGGTCAGAAGGCCGACGAGCACCACGGCGGCGATGCGGATGTAGTTGGTCACCTGAAACAGGCGGCTCACTTCCTCCTGGCCGTACAGCACACTCGCGTTGACGTCGCCGTCATCCGCGATCTTCTGGAAATCGGCATCCTTCTTGAGCTTCTCTGCCGTGCTCTCGACCTTGGACGGATCGTCCATCTCAATTGCAAACGAAGCCGGCAGCGGGTTCTGGCCATCGAGCGCGCTCATGGTGGCGTCGGCGTTGCCCGACATCTTGCTCGTATACTCGGCCAGCGCATCGTCCTTGTCCTTATAGGTAACGGACTTAACGTTATTCCACGTCTTAAGCTTGGCCTCAAAAGCCTGAACATCGGCCTGATCGGCGTCATCACTAATGAACGCGTTGATGACAACCTGATCCTCGACGGTGCCGATCACGGAGTTCAGCATCGCGGAGCCCATGATAAACAGGCCGATGATAAACAGCGAAAGGAAGATCGTGATGACGGCGCCGAGCGAGGTAGTCCAGTTACGGAAGAAGTGGCTGATTGCCTCCTTGAAGGAGTAGCCCACGTTAGTTGGTGCCATAGTTGCCGTAACCTCCCCTCTCCTGGTCGCGGATAACGTGGCCGCCCTCGAGGGCGATCACGCGACGGTGCATGCTATCGACCATCTCGCGGTCGTGCGTGGCGACGATCACGGTGGTGCCGGTGCGGTTAATACGCTCGAGCAGCTTCATGATGCCCAGCGAGATCGCCGGGTCGAGGTTACCCGTGGGCTCGTCGCAGATCAGCAGCGGCGGACGGT
>JAIHTM010000226.1 GCA_022713905.1 Collinsella sp. | reverse complement strand
GCCGCCCCCGGGGGCCCGGATGGGGCCTCGGGGGCGTTCGGCTAGCTGCGGGAACGGCCTATCCGCTCAAAGTGTTCGGCTGAGATCGGAAATCAACCCGTGTTTGAATTGTAGGCTAATGGCCACGTGCACTTGCTAGCGCTCGCGAGCAACGATGAGCTGATCCATCTCCTCGACATGCACGCCAACGGAGCCCTTGATGCTCGAGAACTCAACGGAGTTGCACACCAAGATGGGAACCGTCACATCGTAGCCCTCGGCAGCAATTGCCTCGCGATCGAACTCAATGAGCACATCACCCTTATGGACGATGTCACCCACTTGCGCATGTACGGTAAAGTGCTTGCCCTCGAGCTGAACAGTGTCCAAACCAACGTGGATAAGCACGTCCAGACCATCGACCGTGTTAAGCGCAACGGCGTGTCCCGTGGGAAAAATAGCCTCGACCTTGGCATCAGCCGGTGCAATCACACGCGTTCCGGTGGGCCGAATCGCCACGCCCTGGCCCAAAAGGCCAGTGGCAAACGTCTGATCGTTTACCTCGGAAAGCGGAATGACGTCGCCCGAGATGGGAGCATCCAGCGTAAGGACTCGACCACGCATACCAAAAGACCTTAGGACTTTAGTGAACATGCTCCCCCTCGGACATACCAATCAATCAAAATAACCTTAACAGTTTACCACTTGGCAACGGTTTTTGACCATTAGGGAAGTTCGCGCTTGACAACCTCGACGATGTCGTCAACAACGCGCTGGGTCAGCTCGTGCGTCTCGGCCTCGGCCATCACGCGGACCAGCGGCTCGGTACCGCTCGGGCGCACCAGAATGCGGCCGCGGCCGTCAAGCTCCTTCTCGGCAGCAGCGACGGCATCCCAGATGGGCTGGCAATCGTCCAGACCGGCCTTGTTGTCCGAATGCACGTTGACGAGTACCTGCGGGTACTTCTTCATGATACCGGCAAGATCGGTGAGGGTGCGACCGGTGCGCTTGAGCACGGCCAGCAGCTGCAGAGCCGTCACCAGGCCATCACCGGTGGTGTTGTGCTCCAGGAAGATGATGTGGCCGGACTGTTCGCCGCCGATGACGGCGCCGTCCGCGAGCATGCGCTCAAGAACATAACGGTCGCCCACGGCGGTCTGAACCATCTCGAAGCCCTGCTCCTTCATAGCGATGGAGAAGCCCAGGTTGCACATGACGGTCGAGACGATCTCGGAGTTGGCGAGCTTGCCGCGAGCGGCGAGGTCAGAACCGCAGATAGCCAGGATGTAGTCACCGTCGATCTCATTGCCCTCGCTGTCCACGAACAGCACGCGATCGGCGTCGCCGTCGTGGGCCAGGCCGATGTCAGCATGGGTGCGCAGCACGAGCTCGCGCAGGGGCTCGAGGTGCGTAGAGCCGCACTCGACATTGATGTCGGTACCGCAATAATCGGTGTTGATGGCATGGACCGTGGCACCCAGGCGCTGCAGCGCGGCGGGCGTAGTCTGGCAGGAAGCACCGTGACCGCAGTCGACGGCAACGACCAGGCCGTCGAGCCTCAGGCCATCAAGCGTATCGATGGCGTGGTCGACGTATGCCTTGCGGGCGTCCTTCATCTTGATGATGTGGCCCACGCCGGCGCCAGTCGGCAGCGTGTCGGCAGCCATGGCTTCCTCGGACATGACCCAGACGCTGATCTCTTCCTCGACAGCATCGGGAAGCTTCATACCCTTGCGGCTAAAGAACTTGATGCCGTTGAACTCCGGCGGATTATGCGAAGCAGAGATG
Source organism: Collinsella sp. (assembly GCA_022713905.1). Classification (GTDB taxonomy): domain Bacteria; phylum Actinomycetota; class Coriobacteriia; order Coriobacteriales; family Coriobacteriaceae; genus Collinsella. Next base: position 2,672 of record JAIHTM010000226.1, on the reverse strand, counting down.
ACGATGCCGCCGTCGAGCTCGTTTTGAACAGTGAGCAGCGCCACGGCGGGCGTGGGAATGACGCCGCAGCAATGCGGACGGCCGCCCTCGGCCATAATGCCGGCGGTCAGAGCGCTCTCGAGCATGGTGCCCGAAAGGCGCGTGTCGCGGCCGATGCAAATATCCGGACCAAGGAACTTGGTCGCCGCGCGGCCCAGGCGAAACGCGAGGTCGCACGAGAGGTCGGCATTGGCGACGCCACGGACGCCATCGGTACCGAAGATGTTCTGGGGCATAGGATCGCTCCTTCCCTAGCAGGCGATATGCAACCGCCCACCCTAGTCGAAAAAGAAAAGCGGGACCCGCCGAGGAATCGGCAGGCCCCGCTTGTACATTGTATCTCGAAAGGAGATAAAACCTTAGCGCTTGGAGAACTGGGGAGCGCGGCGGGCCTTCTTGAGGCCGTACTTCTTGCGCTCGACCACGCGAGCATCGCGCGTAAGGAAACCGGCCTTCTTGAGGTCAGCACGGTAGTCGCCAGCGTTCAGAAGAGCGCGAGCGATGCCCAGGCGCAGAGCGCCGGACTGACCGGAGATGCCGCCGCCATCGCACAGAGCGATAACGTCGAACTGACCGGCGGTGTCGGTCACCTTGAAGGGAGCAAGGGCGTTCTCAACGAGCTGATGACGGCCGAAATACTGCTCGGCGTCACGCTTGTTGATGGTCACCTTGCCGGTGCCGGGGACGAGACGGACGCGGGCGACGGCGTTCTTACGACGGCCGGTACCCTGGTAGACAACGGTGTTCTCAGCCATCTTTAAGCCTCCAGCTCAATCTTCGTGGGGTTCTGGGCAGCATGCGGATGCTCGGCACCAGCGTAGACCTTAAGCTTGGTCATCTGGGCACGGCCGAGGGTGGTCTTGGGCAGCATACCGCGAACGGCGCGCTCGATGACCTTCTCCGGGTGCTTCTCCATAGCCTGGCGGAAGCTCTCAGCCTTGAGGCCGCCGTTGTAGCCGCTGTGGCGATAATAGGTCTTCGTGTCGGCCTTGTTACCGGTAAGCTGGACCTTATCGGCGTTGATGACGACAACGAAGTCGCCGCAGTCGCTGTTGGGCGTGAACTGGGGCTTGTTCTTACCGCGCAGGATCATTGCGATCTGGGTGGCAAGACGGCCCAGGACAGCACCATCGGCGTCGACGAGAACCCAGTTGCGCTGGACCTCGCCCTGCTTGGCGTAGTGAGTCGATTTCGAAATCACTTAGACTCCTCCATGTACAGTACGTGTTGTTACAGAGATTCACGGGGCTCTGCAAGTAACCCGTCCATATTACCCCGCTCGCCGTACGAGTCAACAGGTATTTTGGCTCCGACCAGAGTTTCTGCACATGTCATCCACGAGCCGTGATTTTCCAGCTCTTTAGCTGTTGTCATTTTTTGAGGGTTCGCCATCGCTAGCGCTCAACGAACTCTTGGATTTCCGCGAGCAGGCGCTTTGCCTCCTGACGGCCCTGTATATACAGGTCCAAAAGCTTTACCGAATCGCGCTCGACATGACCGACCTCGACCGGCTTTTGCGGAGCGACGACCAACGCACGGCCCTCGCGCTCATACTTCCACAGGTGCATGCGCTGCATGTTGTAGCGGTCGTGGCGCGTCTCGATAGCCTCGAGCAGATAGGGATAGTCGGCATAGCGGGCGCGCGCGGCAGGCATAAACTCGTAGGGCTTTTTCTCGTACGAGCGGTCCTGCGTGACAATGACAACCGCGCGATCGAAGCCCGCCTCCTCGAGCACATGCTCGATGGGAACCGAATCGGCTACGCCGCCGTCGACGTATTTGTGCCCGTCAATCTCGACCGGCGGCGTCACCAGCGGCAGCGACGTCGAGGCGCGAACAGCGTCGAGGTCAAGTACGGCGCTTTTGACCGGGAGGTACGTGGCGGTTCCAAAGAGCATGTCCGTCGCGACGGCGTACATCTCGATGGGGCTCGCGTCGAACGTCTCGTTGTCAAAGGGATCCAGGCGATCCTGGACATCGTTGAAGATAAAGTCGTAACCCACGATGGAACCCGTGGACGCAAACGATGCGGCGCCCATGAAGCGATTGTCATTGCAGAAAGCCAGGTTGATGCGGTTGGCACGGCCGATCTGGTGCGACTTGTAGTTCACGCCGTTGAGGGCGCCGGCCGATACACCGTAGACCGCCGGAATCTCGACGCCAGCCTCCATGAGAACGTCGAGCACGCCTGCGGTAAATTGCCCGCGGAAACTGCCGCCCTCCAAAACGAGCGCGACCTTGCCGGCGTTCTTTGCCTTATCTTCTGCAGTCATGTTGACCTCCTGCGATTGCGTTTTGGCCTTCTTCTACCCAGTTTTGGGATGGCGAGCGCGCAGGTTTTGGAGTTGAAGAGGGCGGGGCGGTCGACGGGAAAGCGCGTCCCGTTCTCAGAGCAAATACCGGGTCGCATTTTCCGCTGAGCCCGCCATCAGGAAAATGAATCCCATTCCGAGCTTAGATTCCGGGATGCGCTTTCCGCTTGAGCTGCCATTGGGAAAGCATGTCCCACTCTACGGCAGGATTCCGGGTCGCAGTTTCCGCTTGAGGCGTCATCCGGAAACTACGTCCCAGTCTGAGCGCGGATTCTGGGACGTGCTTTCCGCCTGGGCCGCCATTGGGAAAGCGCGTCCCAC
>JAIHTM010000225.1 GCA_022713905.1 Collinsella sp. | reverse complement strand
TCGGCGACGCGGTCGGAGAGCGCCTTCATGGTCTTCACGAAGTTGAGCCCCTCGCCGATGACCCAGGAGCTGCGCATGATGTAGTGGCGCGGGCACCCGGCCACGGCGATGTCGCCGGCGGCCTTGGTCTGGCCGTAGACGGACAGCGGGCTGAGGGGGTCGTCCTCGGTGTGGACCTCGGCCGTGCCGTCGAAGACGTAGTCGGAGGACACGTGGACGAGGGTGATCCCGTGCCCGGCGCAGGCGCGGGCCAGAAGCGCCGGGCCGGTGGCGTTGGCCTTCCAGGCGGTCACGCGGCCCTCGGGGGTCTCCGCTTTATCCACGGCCGTGTAGGCGCCGCAGTTGATGACGGTGCCGTAGAGCGACCAGTCGTACTGTGCGTAGGCGTCCGGGTCGGACACGTCGAAGGTGTCGATGTCGCAGAAGTCGAAGTCCTTGGCCACGCCGCGCTCCTCGGCGAGCTTGCGCACCGCGCGGCCCAGCTGGCCGTCGCAGCCGGTGACGAGCGTCCTCTTGGGCGCCATGGGGACGACGTCCTTCAGCATCGGGTGGTTCAGGTCGGCCTCGGAGACGGTGGCCTGATCCAGCGGGATCGGCCACTCGATGGCGAGCTCGGGGTCGGCGAGGTTCACGAAGGTGTAGGTCCTCTTCAGCTCGAGGGACCAGTGGGCGTCCACCAGGTAGGTGTAGGCGGTGCCGTCCTCCAGGGCCTGGAAGGAGTTGCCCACGCCGCGCGGGACGTAGATGGCCCTGGACGGGTCCAGGGTGCAGGTGAACACCTTGCCGTAGGTGGCGCTGCCCTCGCGCAGGTCGACCCATGCGCCGAAGACGCTGCCGCGGGCCACGGAGATGAACTTGTCCCAGGGCTCGGCGTGGATGCCGCGGGTGACGCCGCGGCTGTCGTTGTAGGAGATGTTGTTCTGGACGACCCTGAGGTCGGGGATGCCCAGAGAGGTCATCTTGGCTCGCTGCCAGTTCTCCTTGAACCAGCCGCGCGAGTCGCCGTGGACGGCGAGGTCGACGACCTTGAGGCCCCCGATGCCGGTCTCGGCGACGGCGAGGTCCTTCTCGAATGCGATGTCTGCCATCTGTCTATCCCCTTCTACTGCCCCTGCGCGCGGTAGCGGGCCTCGGTGGCCTCCTTGGCCGGGCGCCACCAGGACTCATTCTCCACGTACCAGTCGATCGTCTGCTTAAGCCCCTCGGCGAAGTCGGTGTGCGCCGGCCTCCAGCCGAGCTCGCGCTGGAGCTTGGTGGAGTCGATGGCGTAGCGGCGGTCGTGGCCGGGGCGGTCGGCGACCCAGTCGAAGTCCTCGGGGTCGCGGCCCATGGCCTCCAGGATCATGCGCAGCACGGTGATGTTGTTCTTCTCGCCATTTGCGCCGATGAGGTAGGTCTCCCCCATGCGGCCCTTCGCGAGGATGTCCCAGACGGCCGAGCTGTGGTCCTCGGTGTGGATCCAGTCGCGGACGTTCTCGCCGCGGCCGTAGAGCTTCGGCTTGACCCCGTCGATGATGTTGGTGATCTGCCTGGGGATGAACTTCTCCACGTGCTGGTAGGGGCCGTAGTTGTTGGAGCAGTTGGAGATCGTGGCGCGAAGCCCGTAGGTGCGGGTCCAGGCGCGCACGAGCATGTCGGAGCTCGCCTTGGTCGAGCTGTAGGGGCTCGACGGGTGGTACGGAGTCTCCTCGGTGAACTTGGCGGGGTCGTCGAGCGCCAGGTCGCCGTAGACCTCGTCAGTGGAGACGTGGTGGTAGCGGATGCCATACTTGCGGACGGCCTCCAGAAGGCGGAAGGTGCCCTCGACGTTGGTGCGCAGGAACGGCTCCGGGTCGGCGATGGAGTTGTCGTTGTGGCTCTCGGCGGCGTAGTGCACGATCGCGTCGTGGCCGGGGACCAGCTCGTCCAGCAGCTCCGCGTCGCAGATGTCGCCCACCACGAGCTCGACGCGATCCGCCGGCAGCCCGGCGATGTTCTCGGGGTTGCCGGCGTAGGTCAGCTTGTCCAGGACGGTGACGTGCACCCCGGGGTGGTTGTCGACCACGTAGTGCACGAAGTTGCTGCCGATGAAGCCGCAGCCGCCCGTGACGATGATGTTCTTGGGTTCAAAAATCTCAGACATGAAAATCCAATCTGAAGCATGTACAGCTTCTTTAGTATGCCGCAGGAAGAGACGCCGCGACACTATTCAACAAAACTATCGGACATTTCGGCATGCGATAAGAGCCATAACCTTCGCAGAATTACTTCCCCTACAAAACGCCTCCGGAATGCAGTCTTTGTCGTACCGGAAAACCGAATTCCCAGTTTTATCGCGTAAGTACTTATAGAAGAAGTCCTCCCAGCTTTTAAACTTCTCACTGTCTGCAAACGCTTCCGGCTCTTGCAAAACCGCTTTGGCATCTAGCCCTGAAATTACGCCGGATCTCAGCAGAAGCCACTCGAACGACTCGGGAAGACAAACCGTAACAGTATCGCGGTGAATGTCTTGCAGCTTAAGGACGCGGTCCGCATAGCACCCAAATGCCGCTCCGTCCGCAACAACAAACACGCGATCGTCGAGATGCTGATCCAACCAGCCCAAAATCGCACTGTTCGTCATGGCCGAAGCACAGGAAAGCTCACTGTCAGCGAAATGCCGTTCAAAGAACTGGAAACCAGACTTACTGTCCTCGCATAGAAGGATAGAAAAGTCCTGTTTTGGCGCCGACCGGGAAATAGCATAACGATGATTCCCACGATCTTGATAAACAGGGACGAAAGAATGGTATTTTCCGCTCGTCTTAATCTTGTAAATCTCATCCACGCTATACGGAAGATTAGGGAAATCAGCCCTTGAGATCAGCACGAAATAATTCGAGGAATACAGCACATGATGGGCAAACTCATCAGAATGGATCTCTTTTAAGCCCTCATCGACAAATACAATCGAGTCATGAACGGACGAAAGCTGGTTTCGCCAATCATAATCGGTCAGGGCGACACAGGGACAATCGCATTGCAAGGAAACACCCGACTGCTCGCCCGTTCGCATGTAGTCTGCGACCATGTCAAACAGTGTCGTCTTACCCGTGCCGCTATCGCCACGCACAATAGTGATGTTCCGCTTGATGGTAAATGTGTACTTGGTTCCCCTACGGCGGGAAATCTTAACGAGATGCGAACCGTTCATAAGCAGCACCTACAGATACGGAATCGACTCGTGAATCAATTCGGCCATATTGTGAACGATTCGGCCGCTATTCACGACTTTGATTTTAAAATCCTCACGACCAAAGTCCATCACATGATAGAGATTCACAACGAGCTTGCGGTCTTTCGCCATGTCGAGAATCCACTTGGCACAGTTGTCACCACAGGTAGAAGCGTTAAAAATATGCTTACGATCAAATCTCATAAGCAGCAGCGTTTTCACGCCACCAGAAAGCTGGAGTGGGGAGATAGATCCAAGCACGGGGCTTTCGATGACGTTTTCGGAAACAACATCCGATCGATCAACATCTTTAATTATCGAGACTGCATAGGGATCCGTAATCCAAGAAGACCGGTAAGAGTTTTTGAAATATGTCGCTGTGTTGTAAATCGCTTCTGGCATATCACCAAAGTAGACGCTTAACACATCCACTCCCAATCATATTGTCTTTATGGTCAACGTAATCATAACGAAAGGGGCCACCAGATAAACGGTGACCCCTAAAAGAAAACAAGCTTGCGCTAGTACTCGCGCGGGCTGTTGACGATCTCGCCGGCGGCGACCTTCTTCAGGTGCCGCCCGTAGACCGACTTGCCGTAGGCCCTGGCGGCCTCCTCGAGCTCGGCAGTGGTGATCCAGCCGTTCTCCCAGGCGATCTCCTCGGGCACGGACACGGGAAGGTCCTGGGAGTGCTCCACGGCGCGGACGAACTCCGCGGCCTCGTGCAGGCTCTCCATGGTGCCGGTGTCCAGCCACGCGTAGCCGCGGCCCAGGGTGACCACCGACAGCGTCCCCTCCTCCAGGTACATCTGGTTGAGCGTGGTGATCTCCAGCTCGCCGCGCGCGGACGGCTTGACCTCATGCGCCTTGGCGGCGACGTCGCCCGGGTAGAAGTACAGGCCGGTGACGGCGTAGGAGCTCTTGGGGCACTCGGGCTTCTCCTCGATGGAGACGGCCCTCCCCTCGCGGTCGAACTCCACGACGCCGAAGCGCTCGGGGTCGTCCACATGGTAGCCGAAGACCGTGGCCCTCCCCGACTCGGCGTTCTGGACGGCGCGCGTCAGGTGGCGGCTGAGGCCGTTGCCGTAGAAGATGTTGTCGCCGAGCACCAGGGCGCACGGCTCGCCGGCGATGAAGTCCTCGCCGATCGTGAAGGCCTGCGCGAGGCCGTCCGGGCTCGGCTGCTCAGCGTAGGAGAGGTTCACGCCGTAGCGCGAGCCGTCCCCGAGCAGGCGCTCGAAGTTGGGGAGGTCCGTCGGCGTGGAGATGACCAGGATGTCCCGGATGCCCGCCAGC
>JAIHTM010000224.1 GCA_022713905.1 Collinsella sp. | reverse complement strand
ATCCTCTTCCTCGCCGATGGGGGTCTCGAGCGACACGGGCTCCTGCGAGATCTTCTGGATCTCGCGAACGCGGTCGGCGCTCATGTCCATCTCGGCACCGATCTCCTCGGGGGTCGGGTCGCGACCCAGGTCCTGAAGGAGCTGGCGCTGCACACGGACGAGCTTGTTGATGGTCTCGACCATGTGCACGGGAATACGGATGGTACGGGCCTGGTCGGCGATAGCGCGCGTAATGGCCTGACGGATCCACCACGTGGCGTACGTGGAGAACTTAAAGCCCTTCTGGTAGTCGAACTTCTCGACGGCGCGGATCAAACCGAGGTTGCCCTCCTGAATCAGGTCCAGGAACAGCATGCCGCGACCGACATAGCGCTTGGCGATGGAGACGACCAGACGAAGGTTTGCGCTGATGAGCGCCTGCTTGGCTTCGAGGCCCACGTTCTCAATGCGCGTAAGACGACGCATCTCGGCACGCGTGAGTTCGAGCTCACCAGCATCGGCAGCCTCGAGCTTCTCGGTAGCCTCGAGACCGGCCTCGATCTTCATAGCCAGATCGACCTCTTCGGAGGCGGTCAACAGGTCGACCTTGCCGATCTCCTTGAGGTACATACGGACCGGGTCGCCGGTCAGCATCACCGTAGAGGCATCGATGCCACGCACGCGGGAGCGTGAAAGGGACGTGCGCACGGTGCGCTTCTTCTTGTTCTTGGAAGAACCCATCTCAGCGTCGGCCTGACGGGCCATCTTGAGCTCGTGATCGTCGAGCGAGCCGGAATCGTGCTCGTCGTCGTCATCGAAATCGTCGGTATCGGTATCGGTATCGGTATCGCCATCGTCGACACCCATGGGGGCGTCGTCGTTACCGCTCGCGGAGATAATCTGGATGCCGCTGTTGCGCAGCGCGGAATACACCGCGGTGAGCTGCTCGTCAGAAACATCGATATCCTTCAGGGCGACCTGAATCTCGTCCTCGGTTACCGAAGTCCTGTTTGAGCCGTTGCCCATGAGCTTTGCAACGTAGGATTCCAGCCCAGTACCCGTGCTCTCAGTCTTTTTTGGCACAGATTCTCCCTTCATAGTCCACAGGACTCAATACTTTAGCACACACATTGACGTCTATACCCAAAAAGAAGACTGGATATAGGCGAGAATACGCTGGTTGACCACAACATCTAGGCTTGTTCGGTGCCCGCGGCCTCCAGGCCGATCAAACGGAACGGGTCCGCCACGCCGCCGATCGACTTTTGCAGTTCGCGTTGACGTTGCGAATCCTGCGCGGCCTGCACGGTCAGCGCGCGACGGGCCTCATCATCGAGTGAACGGTCCTGGCGCAGCTTGGCCTGTGCGGCACGCATGCGACGCTTGATGGTGTAGAGCTCAAGCGTATCAAGCATAAACACGATGTTCGTCTCGGTGGGGTGTTTGCTCGTCGCGGAGATGCGCCCGGCACTCACAAGCGTTGCCGCATCGGGACACACTGAGCGCGCCGCATCCATGCAGGCTGCAGGATCGGTTCCCGGCGGCGTTGCCAGAACGGCCCATGCAATGGACTCGTGACGCGGGTCAACCCACTCGATGGAGCAGATGCGGTCGGCATACGTGCGGAACAGGTCGGGGTAGCTCGTGAGCATCGTCAACAGCTCGCGCTCCCCTGCCAAGGACTTGCGCTCTAGATCGGTAAGAACCATCGGCGCCGCCGCAGCCGGTGCGCCCGAACCGTCAGCCACAGGCACAGCGCCCATACCATCAGGCACATCGATCGGCGGCAGGTCGTCGACGACCTCCACGGGCGCGGCGCCGTAGGCATCGAGCGGGACGTAGTCGTACGGCTCTTCTTCGACCGGTGCGGACACCGGCGGCGTCGCGCCCGATGCCCAAGCACCGCGACCGGCATCGCGAGAACCCGACGCCCGACCGCCCGCGCTACCGGACCGCTCAGTCTGTGCCCGCTGGCGCTCATAGTTCTGCTCACGACGTCGTTCCGCATCCTCGCGCTTGGCGACATCGCGAAACACACGACCCGAGCTCGCGCGCACCGTCTCCAGATCCAAACCCAGCAGATCGGCAATCTGGATAAAGTACGTGTCGATCATATAGCTATCGCGCAGCGGATAGATAAGCGTCAGCGCATCTTCCAGCGCCTTGGCGCGACCGCCCGGCGTGCTAATATCGCTCGATTCCTGCAGAGAACGGTACACGAAGTCCATGAGCGGCTCGGCAGCGTCAATGCGTTTCTGCAGCTCCTCTCCGCCGTGCGCCGTGATGAATTCCATGGGATCGTTGCCGTCGGGCAGTACCACGCAGCGCAGGTCCATCGAATCCTGCTCGATAAACTGAATCGCGCGGCGGGCGGCCTTCTGGCCCGCGGCATCGCCGTCAAACATATACACGATGCGCTTGGCAAAGCGAGTGAGCGTCTTGACGTGATGCTCCGTGAGCGCGGTGCCCAGCGTGGCAACGACGTTTTTAATCCCCGCCTCCCAACAGGCGATGCAGTCGGTATAGCCCTCCACCACGATGGCGGTATCCTGCGCGACGATAAACTCCTTGGCCCAATTAAAGCCGTAGAGGTTTCGCTTTTTATGGAACACGCTCGTCTCGGCGGTGTTGAGGTACTTAGGCTGGCCGTCACCCATGATGCGACCGCCAAAGGCAATGTTATGACCCTGCTCGTCAAAGATGGGAAACATCACGCGGTCGTAGAAGCGGTCGGCAAACTGCCCGCGCCCGCGGCTCACGGCCACGTTGGCGTCGATCATCTCCTGCGGGGTAAAACCCGTCTGGGAAAGGTGCGACACCAGCGCGTTGCGGCCCGGCGCAAAGCCCAAGCAGTAGCGGCGGCAGACGTCGCCACCCATGCCGCGGCTGGCAAAGTACTCGCGCGGACGGCCGTCCTTACCGCGCATGAGCATGGTGTGGTAGAACTGGGCGGTCTCGGCGCACAAATCGTAGATGCGGGCACGCTTGGTACCCCGCTCGCGGCGATCTCCGGTGTCATGCAGCTCAATACCTGCGCGATCGGCCAAATAACGGATTGATTCGGGAAAGCTCAGGTTCTCGCGCTTCATGATATAGGTGAAGACGTCGCCACCCTCGCCGCAGCCAAAGCAATGCCACACCTGCGTGGCGGGAATAATGTGGAAAGACGGCGTCTTTTCGCCATGAAAAGGGCAGCAGCCCCAAAACTCATGGCCGCGGGGCTTGAGCTCAACCGTTTCCTGCACGATGGCGACTAGGTCGGACGCAGCGCGTACCTGGTCTTTTTCCTCATCGCTAATCACGGATGCTCACCCCCTGCTCGCCCAAGTTGTGACGAATATCTCCGATATTACCCTCGACGGTCGCGATCAACTCATCCAGCGAATCGAACACGCGCGACGGACGCAGCCAGCGCGTAAACGCCAGCGAAACGGAAGCGCCGTACAGGTCGCCCGTATAACCAATTAAATTAGCCTCGAGATGCGCAGATGCCGCATCGTCAGCATACGTTGGCGGCAGGCCGACGTTCACGGCAGCGGGCCACGCGGTGTCATCGACCAGCACCAGACCCTCATACACGCCATCGGCTGGCACCTGAATGCCGTCGGGAACCTGCAAGTTTGCCGTGGGAAAGCCCATGCCAGAACCCTCGTGACGGCCGCGAATAACACCGCCACGCACCATATACGGACGGCCGAGTAACTCAGCAGCAAGCTCCACATGGCCCTGTCCCAACTCATGACGAATGCGGGTGGCGCAAATGGCCTCACCGCCCTCGCAAAGCAGGTCGTGACCATACACGTCAACGCCGTGCTCGGAACCCCAGGCGCGCATCTCGGCAACACCAGAAGCACCGCCACGACCCAGTCTAAAGTCACTGCCAACGCGAATCGATCGAATGTCGACCAGACGCGACACCAGCGAGAGAAAATCAACATGGTCAAGCGCCGCAACCTCAGGCGTAAAGGGAACGGCCACCACCGCATCGACCCCGGTTTGAGCCAGGGCATGCAGACGGTCGGCCGTCGTCATCAACTTTTGAGCGGGCGAAGGGCTCACCACGACGTCCGGGTCGGGATCGAAGGTAACCACAACCGCCTTACAGCCATGGGCACGGGCATCACGGACAAGCGCTTCGATGAGTTCCTGGTGTCCACGGTGAACGCCGTCGAACACGCCAATGGCGATCGATGCGGAACCCAAGTGCTCACACTCATAAAACGTATCGGCAGCAACGATGCGAGCCTCGTCCGACTCGCCCGCGAAAAAGACACGCGCGAGCTCGCGAGCGGACAACATCATCGAACACCGCCGATTGCCTGCGGAAACACGTGCTCCATAACAAAGCGGCCACTCTCAATGCGGGCGAGCGCCTTGAGTCCCCCATCGAGCACCAGCGCAAACGGCGCCTTCGAGGCATCGAAATCGGCAAGCGCACGCTCAACGGGAATGCGTCGGCCGCAAAGCAGGTCGTCGGCAAGATTGCCTGGCAAGTCAACACGCGTGGCGCCCAGGGCCGCA
>JAIHTM010000223.1 GCA_022713905.1 Collinsella sp. | reverse complement strand
ACCTATCTGTCAACACGTACCGGTTACAGGTACTTGCGCCAATCGTCCTCGTCCTCATCATCCTCGGTAGCAGCCTGGGCCTGCTCGGCGGCGCGAGCTGCCGCAGCGCGAGCGGCAACCTGAGCATAGGACTCCTCGTTGCGCTCGGGGAAGTTTGCCAGCACGTGCTCGAACTTGGCAAAATCCTCATCCCAGCGCGTAGAAGGCACGGCAAAGAAGACTTGCTTGACCTTAAAGTCGCCCGACGCGAGCTCCTTGCGGAAGAGCTCGGCCACGGCCTCTGCGTCAAAGCCGTTGTTGTCGCAGCCCCAAGCACCCAGCACGAGCTTCTCGCGACCCAGCTCGTCGCAGATGGCAAGCACAAAGCGAATGCGGTCGCGCAGGGCATCCAGCAGAGCATCGTCGCTCACGCGATACTCCTGGCGGGCGCGCTTAACGTTGGGCGCGGCGGCCACGATCACGTCGGCGTATGCATGCACGTGGTTGCGGTCGAAGCGCACCGCAGGCACCACTAGGGCGCGGTTACGATAGAGCTCGCAGTTGATGTTGCGGCGACGGTTCTCGCCGTACCATTTGCGCTGCTTATCGAGAACGTTGTACAGATACGAATCGGCGCACAGTGTGGCCTCCTGGCCCAGATAACCCTGAATATAGCCACCGCCCGGGTTGGTGAACGAGGCAAAGGCGAGCACGGCCATGTCGCAGAACTGCGCATAGCCACGACCGTTGTCCAAGATGGCCTGCGTGGCGGAGGCATCGAGCACGGTGACCTCAGGCAGAGACGCAGCAGGCTCCTCAGCAGGCGCGGACTCAGCTTCGGCGATTTCCTCGGCAGGCTCCTCGACGGGCTCAGGAGCTGCCTCGGTCTCGGGCGCTGCCTCGCTCTCGGGTGCCGCCTCGACCTCGGCAGCCTCCGCGCCCTCGACGTCCTCGGCAACCTGTTCTTCGGTGGCCACAGCACTCTGAACCTTGGCCTTCATCGCCGCGACAAAGCCGGCGGGCATACCGTCGAACTCGCGAACGCCGGCAAGCGAGCGCTCGATATCCTTGGCGCAGGCCTCGGACACAGCCACCACATGACGCTCGGCGGCCTTGGCGCGAGCCTCACGCTTAGGGTTCGGCTGCCCCGCGCGGTTGGACCTGCGGTTACGGTTCCTGTTGTCGACGTCTGCCATAAGTGGTCACCTTTCCTGTCGCTGCCGCTATCGGCTTTTCCCATCCATGATACCCCGCCACGCATAAAAAAGGCGGCCCCGAAGGACCGCCTTTCGCATCGTTTTACCGCGCCCGATAAGAGCAACGCAAGGCATCGCGCTAGTCGCGACGACCGAGGATATTCAGAACACGCAGGAACACGTTGATAATGTCCACGAACAGATTGGACGCCATGAGCACCGCATTGGGCAGCGTGGGCGGCACCGTCGTGGCAACATAGGTGTCGTAGCCAATAAAGCCGGCGAACACCACGATCACGATCAGGTCGGTGATGGTCTGCGAGACGCCCATGAACATCAGCACGATCTCAACCAGAATAGTGGCGAGCAGAATGCCAAAACCGATGCCATATACGCGCTGGAAAAACTTGGGGAACGTCACGCCCAAGGCGCCAAAGACAAAGGTGATGGCGGCCGTGGCGATAAAGGCAGTGTTGATGGTGGGCAGGTCGTAGTTGGCAAGGCCAAACGACGCGGTCAGGCCAAAGGTGCTCGCAAAGATTACGTAGCCCACAAGGGATAGGCCCACGGACTGCTTGCTGGCGGCGGCCGACATCATGACCATGCCGACGATGGTCAAAATAAATGAGCCAAAGACCAGCGGCAAAGCGGCGCCGCTCATCATCATGCGGGCAAACGCCATGGTGCTCGTAAAGTAAGCACCAGCGCCCATGGCACAAAAGCCCAAGAAGATGAGGGCAGACATGGCAAGATTGTACGCACGCGGCGACATCTCCTTGGCACGGCTTGCGCCGGCCTCGATGGGGCCGTTCTGATAGCCCTGGATATCGTTCATAATTTCGTCCTTTCAAAAAGTGCCGTGAAAGACGGCGCAGCAGGTGACAAGATTCCTGTCATTGTACCCGAATGCCGTACGTCCTTACCCACGGCGCTCGCCCTCGAGCGTACGATCAAAGGCCCAGACCCACCAACGCATCACGTGCGCCTGCGAGCCGTCCGCCCGCTCGCGCGTCTGGTCCTCCAGATACAACTCGGTCGCGTGCCCGCCAAAACGCACCTTATAGGTCGCCGTACGGATGCCGTGGACCGTCAGGCCAAACCCGGTGGTCGAGATAATTTCATCGATTGTAAAACAACGTCCGTCGACCCAGCAGACGGCGACTGGCACGACTTGTCCGCCCGCGAGGATGCGAGCCACGACGTCCACATACTGCTTGTGTACGCGCCGAGTTTTGCCGTCTGTCTGTCGATATTCCATGCCTCCTATTATCGAACGCATGTTTGCATGTTGTAAAGCGAACAGACTGTGGTTTTGGAGTGTCGTAGTAATCGCACGTGTCCGCATGGCGTGTTAGCAAAAAGAACACCCGCGGTCAACAGGGTAAATATTCAATGTTAGTGCCAAAAAAATCACTTCTCCCATCAGAACTCGGTAAAGAAACCCGCAGGAGGTGATACGATTTATCATGTTTTTGTAACGTGTCTGCAAACTTCGAGAAAGCCCATATATGGACGTAACGTTCTCAGCCTTCCTCGGCCAACTTGTGTCGAACCCAGTCCTTGCCGTCACCGTGTTCCTCGCGCTCGGCGCTATCTTCGTCAATGGATGGACCGACGCGCCCAACGCCATCGCGACCTGTGTCACCACGCGCTGCATGCCCGCCCGCGCCGCCATTCTCATGAGCGCCGCGTTCAACTTTTTGGGCGTGCTCATCATGACGCATTTTAATGCCAGCGTCGCCAACACCATCTCCCATATCGTCGACTTTGGCGGAAACAGCACCATGGCGCTCGCGTGCCTCTGCGCGGCGCTGTTCTCCATCGTCGTCTACGGCGCCACGGCATCGCGTTTTGGTATCCCTACCTCGCAGAGCCACAGCCTCATCGCCGGCCTGACCGGCGCCGCTATCGCCCTCGGTGGCGCCAGCAGCGTCAACGTTCACGAGTGGATGAAGGTCATCTACGGCCTGGCGCTCTCCATCGGCCTGGGCTTTGTCATGGGCTGGGTCCTGTGCAAGCTCGTCTCGATTCTTTTCGCCGCCGCCAACAGGCGACGCGCCAACGTCTTCTTTAAATACGCTCAGATCGCGAGCGCTGCGGCCATGAGCTTTATGCACGGCGCGCAGGATGGACAGAAGTTCATCGGCGTGCTCTTTTTAGGTGTCGCCTTTGCTAGCGGGCAGACGAGCGTCGGCGACGCCGGCATCCCCATCTGGATCATGCTGTTGTGCTCGGCAACCATGGGCATCGGCACCAGCGTGGGCGGCGAGCGCATCATCAAGTCCGTCGGCCAGAGCATGGTTAAGCTCGAGAAGTATCAGGGTTTCTCTGCCGACCTCGCAGGCGCCGCGAACCTGCTACTTGCCACCCTCACCGGCATCCCCGTGTCCTCCACGCACATCAAGACCTGCGCCATCATGGGCGTCGGCGCCGTCAAGCGCCTCTCGGCGATCAACTTCGGTGTCGTCAAGGACATGATGTTCGCCTGGTTCTTCACCTTCCCCGCCTGCGGACTCATCAGCTTTGTCATGGCCAAGCTGTTCATGATGTTCCTCTAGCCACGCCGAGCGTCCATCCGGACCGCAATACCTCGCCTACCCGTCTTCGCCTCGAAAGGACCCACCCATGGCAAAGAAACCCGATTCGTTCTACTTTGACAACTACGTTGCCTGCGCCGACCTTGCCGTCCAAGCCGCAGAGTTGCTCATCAAGATTTTTGAGAACTTTGATCCCGCGCAGATCCACGACATGCTCGATAAGATGCATGCGATTGAGCATGCGGCCGACAAGAAGCACCATGAGCTCGAGGATGCCTTGCTCACTGCCTTTATCACCCCGCTTGAGCGCGAGGATCTGGACCTGATGAGCTGCGCGCTCGACACCGTGCTTGATCGTATCGAGGGCGTCGTGCAACGCGTCTACTTCACCAACATCCAGAGCATCCACCCCGATGCCATCGTCATCGCCCACAAGGTGACCGACGCCTGCCGCGCCATGAAGGACCTGATGGTCGAGCTGCCCAACTACCGCAAGTCCAAGACCCTGCGCGAGCTCGTCATCCAGATCAACACCATCGAGTCCGAGGCCGACGATCTCTACATCAACGCCATGCGCAACCTGCACGTCAACGGCAAGGACCCGCTCGAGGTCATCGCCTGGCGTGACGTGTATGCCTTCTTGGAGTATTGTGCCGACTGCTGCGAGAATGTGGCCGATGTCGTGGATTCGATTGTCATGAAGAACAGTTAATTGGGGGTACGTGTCCCGGCGGCGAAGGGCCGGCCACGGTTTGCTTTCTCACTCCGGCTGCTTTGCAGAGTCGTTCGAAAGC
>JAIHTM010000222.1 GCA_022713905.1 Collinsella sp. | reverse complement strand
GCCCCGCCGTGCGTAGCGCGGCGGGGCCAGCGGCAAGTCAAAAGACCATACGCCTACGGGCGAAGGACCACCAAACTGGGTTAGGCAGCCGGGCAGATCTTCTTGAAGAGCTCGATGACGTCGTCGAGCGTCGCCTCGCGCGGGTTACCCGGGAAGCAGGCATCGGCCATGGCGTCCTTGGCCAGGACCTCGATCTCGTCAGCCTTCATGGCCTCGCAGACGTGCGGGATGTTCACGTCGGCGGAAAGCTGCTTGACGGCGGCGATGGCGGCATCGGCGGCCTCGTCGGTGCTCATGCCCGTGGTGTCAACGCCCATGGCGACGGCGACCTTGGCCAGGCGTTCGGCGCAAACCGGCTTGTTGAACTCCATGGCGATCGGCAGCAGCATGGCGCAGGCGACGCCGTGCGGGGTGTCGTAGTGAGCGGACAGCGTGTGAGCCATGGCGTGGTCGATACCCAGGCCAACATTGGAGAAGCCCATGCCGGCGACATACTGGCCAAGAGCCATGCCCTCGCGGCCGGAGCCGGGCTGACCGGACTTGGCCTCGGCAACGGAGTCGCGCAGGTTCTCGCTGATCAGCTTGATAGCCTCAAAGTGGAACATGTCGGAGAGCTCCCAAGCGCCCTTGGTGGTGTAGCCCTCGATGGCGTGGGTCAGAGCGTCCATGCCAGTGGAAGCGGTCAGGCCGGCGGGCATGGAAGCCATCATGTCGGGGTCGACGACGGCGACCTCGGGGGCGTCGTTGGTGTCGACGCACACGAACTTGCGGACCTTCTCGGGGTCGGTGATGACGTAGTTGATGGTCACCTCGGCGGCAGTACCGGCGGTCGTCGGCACGGCGACGGTGAACACGGCGTGGTTCTTGGTCGGAGCAACGCCCTCGAGGCTACGGACATCGGCGAACTCGGGGTTGTTGATGATGATGCCGATGGCCTTAGCGGTGTCCATGGAGGAGCCGCCACCGATGGTCACGATAGCGTCAGCCTCGGCGGCCTTGAAGGCCTCGACGCCGTCCTTGACGTTCTGGATGGTGGGGTTGGGCTTGATCTCGGAGTAGAGGCTCCAAGCGATGCCGGCGGCGTCGAGCTCGTCGGTCACCTTAGCGGTAACGCCAAACTTGACCAGATCGGGGTCGGAGCAGACGAAGATCTTCTTGCAGCCGCGACGCTGGAGCTCGCCGGGAATCTCCTTAATGGCACCGGAACCATGATAAGAAATGGTGTTGAGAACGAAACGATTAGCCATTGATAGCCTCCCATCGTGTGCGGGGCACCCATTACGCCCCACGCTATGGCTCCCATCCTAACGCTTTTGAAACAAAAAACACGTGAGAACATCAAAAGTGTTAAAGCGTTTCAACAGATGATGAAAAATAATGCGGCAAAGGGACAGCCCCTTTGCCGCATTCGGTTACTTTCGGCAGCCCTCTTTCCAAGCCTCGGCCGCAACCTTCCAGCGTAAGCGCAAGTCGCGCTCGCGGTCGATGAACATGATGGCAAACGCGACAAACAGCAGCAAGCTCGCCACGACGATGGCGTGCAGGCCCATGCGCTCAATACACCAGTTGCCCAACACGGCGCCAAACACAAAGGTAAAGATCACGCCAAAGTACAGCAAGCCGTTTTCCAAAAAGCCGCGCCTGTGGGTGATGATGTAATCGTCCACGTTTTGCAGCGCGTTGCGCAAGTTGCCGATGCACATAGTCGTGGCGATGCCGTGACCGTGGATCTTGCGGAAGCTCTCGACTTGCATGCCGCAGGCAAACGAGGTGAGGCAGTTGGCGAGCAGGTTGTAACCGCCACCGGGAATAAAGCTCACGCCCAGCAAGATGACGGCTTCAAAGAACACCGTCACCTGACGCCAGTGAATCACGCTGCCAAACCGCTCGTGTACCAGATCGGCAAGCATAATACCCACGGCAAACGACACCACAGGGAAGAAGTAGCGCCCCGCAAGTGCCCAGTTGCCCTCCGAGATGCTCACGCCCACGAGCAGGATGTTGCCTGTCTGCGCGTTGGCGAAAACATGGTCGCGCCCAATGTACGAATACACGTCCATAAAGCCACCGGCGAGCGCCAAGATGATGCCCAGCTCAATAGACTCCGATATCTGTTTGGCACGCTGCATCGTCGTGCATCCTCCTTGTTGACGACTCTCTCGTGCGTTGGCGGAAACATAGCCGCCGTTCATACTGTAACCCATTGACAACATGGCGTGCGCGCGAGACGGCCTCTTCGACACGGGGATACACAGTCTGGAAACAAACGGCGGGCGCGGCGCCGACACCCGAAACCTCGTGTACTCCACCAGTCTTTTTAGCGCCGTCCCAAAAAGACTGGTTACAATTACGTGCAGCATACAAACACCGGGAGGGATCGTGGCAAAAAAGCCTCAGCACGCTCAGAACAACCAGCGCAGTCAGCAGGGCAAACAGGGCCAGCAGCAAAAGCGCGGCGGCAAGGCGCAGGGTGGGCACACCACGCATACCCCAGCAGCGCCCGTCCGTCCCTGGCGTCCGGGCCGCGACAAGTTTCTCCCCGTCAGTCGCGCCGATATGAATGCGCGCGGCTGGGACCAGTGCGACTTTGTCTACATCTGCGGCGACGCCTACGTGGACCACCCCAGCTTTGGTATGGCCATCATCAGCCGCGTACTCGATGCACACGGCTACAAGGTGGGCATTATCTGCCAGCCCGACTGGACCGACCCCGCCAGCATCACGGTGCTCGGCGAGCCGCGCCTGGGCTTTTTGGTCAGCGCCGGCAACATGGACTCAATGGTCAACCACTATTCGGTGACCAAGCACCGCCGCCACACCGACGCCTATACCCCCGGCGGCGAGGAAGGCCACCGCCCCAACCGTGCCGTCACGGTCTACGGCAACCTCATCCGCCAGACGTTCAAGGACGCTCCCATCATCATCGGTGGCATCGAGGCAAGCCTGCGCCGTCTGGCCCACTACGACTATTGGCAGGACAAGCTCAAGCGCTCGGTGCTGCTCGACTCGGGCGCCGACATCCTCATCTACGGCATGGGCGAGCACGCGATCGTCGAGATCGCCGACGCGCTCGACGCGGGGCTGACCGTCGATCAGATCACCTATATCAACGGCACCGTTTACCGCACGGGTTCGCTCGACGAGGTCTACGACTACGACCTGCTGCCCAGCTGGGACGACCTTACCGCCGACAAGCTCAACTACGCGCGCAGCTTTAACGTGCAGCAGCAGAATATGGATCCCATCACCGGGCATCGCCTGGTAGAGCCCTACCCCAACAGCGTCTATGTGGTGCAGAACCCGCCGTCGGCGACGCTCACCACCGATGAGATGGACGAGGTGGCCGAACTCCCCTATGCACGCGATTGGCATCCCGACTACGACGCGGCAGGCGGCGTGCCGGCCTTTGCCGAGATCAAGTTTTCCATTAGTTCCAACCGCGGCTGTTTTGGCGAGTGCTCGTTTTGCGCCCTCACCTTCCACCAGGGTCGCGTGCTGCAGATGCGCAGCCACGACTCGATCATGCGCGAAGCCGAGCTGCTCACGCGCGATCCTGAGTTTAAGGGCTATATCAACGACGTGGGCGGACCGACGGCAAACTTTAGCCGCCCTGCCTGCGACAAGCAGCTCAAGCATGGCGTGTGCAAGAACAAGCGCTGCCTGTGGCCGAGCGTATGCAAGAACATGGTGGTCGACGAGAGCGGCTACACGCAGTTGCTGCGCGACCTGCGCCAGCTGCCGGGCGTCAAGAAGGTCTTCGTGCGCAGCGGCATCCGCTTTGACTACACCATGGCCGACGCCTCGGACGAGTTTTTGCGCGAGCTGCTGGAGCACCATGTCTCGGGCCAGCTGCGCGTAGCGCCCGAGCACGTGAGCGACGCGGTGCTCTCCGTGATGGGCAAGCCAAGCCGCGCCGTCTACGACGCGTTCTGCCGTAAATTTGAACGCCTGAACCGCGAATACGGACTCAAGCAGTATGTGGTGCCATACCTGATCTCGAGCCACCCCGGTTCAACGATGAAGGAAGCTGTGGACCTTGCCGAGGCCGTGCGCGACATGGGCTACATGCCCGAGCAGGTGCAGGACTTCTACCCCACCCCGTCCACCATGTCAACGTGCATGTACTACACAGGCGTGGATCCGCGCACCATGCAGCCGATCTACGTGGCGCGCGACCCGCACGAAAAGGCCATGCAGCGCGCGCTCATCCAATATCGCAAGCCCGAGAACTACAAGCTCGTGCGCGAGGCGCTGGAGAAGGCCGGACGTCGTGACCTGATCGGCTACACCAAGCATTGTCTGATTCGCCCCGTGCCACCACGCCCAGGCGAGACATCGACCAGCGGCGGACATGGGACCGGCAAGAAGGGTGGCAAACCGCACGGTGGCGCTCGCTGCGTCCATCCCACACGCGTGGCGCAGCGAGCGCATCGCCTCTACCAGCACAAAGCCGGCGATAGCGACCGTAATTGCCACATCGAGCGGCGTGTTCACAAACCAGAGCAACGTCATGAGATACGACCCGGCATTAAAGGCAAAGTGCAGCAGGATCGTGTAGCGGAGCTTTCCGGTCGTCACGAGCACCCAACCAAAGATGAGGCCGGCGGCACCCGCGTAGCAACCCTGCACCCAATTCATGTGCATAAAACCGAAGATTGCCGCCTGCAGCACAATCGTCGCGGCAATACCCCACGTACTTGGGGCCGCCCAGGGCACCATGGCGCCGTCCTGCGCGCTCGCACGACGCCGGCGCTTCCAAAGTGGGCGGCACTGCGGATTAAACGCTCGGAGCGAAAACTCAAAAATAATGCCGCGCACCAGCAGCTCCTCACTAAACGGCGCACCGAATACCGTGGTCAGAATAGCCAGGTAGCTCGTGTCGCCCATGCCCGTCTCCTCGACGAGCTCGCTGTAGTCGGACGCAACCTCGGGCAGCAGCGACAGCACGCCGTCGCATACGTAGCTGATGACCACCTGCAGGGCCAGGCCAATCACGATAACGCAGGCGACGCGTCTCCATGCACCGCGCGCTCCCCCGCCAAGCGGGCGCTCGCTTTGCCAGCGCGCCATAAACGAGCGCGGCCACAGATAACGCCACCACAGCAGCGCCATCAAAAATGACGCCGTCTGCGCGACGGCCTGAAGCAATTGGATGTCGAGACCATCGATCGAAAAACCCATGAACACCGATGCGACGCCAAGGGCGGAGAACAAAACGACGCTCAGGGCAATATCGGCAGCGACGACGCCAAAACAGGCAAGCGCCCAAAT
>JAIHTM010000221.1 GCA_022713905.1 Collinsella sp. | reverse complement strand
CACGCCCGCGCCCGATTGCATTTTGCTCGTGCGCGGCGGCGGTTCCTTCGAGGACCTCATGACCTTCAACGACGAGGACCTTGCCCGTGCGGTAGCGGCTTGCCCCGTGCCTGTGGTGACGGGCATTGGCCATGAGCCCGATACCTCGATCTGCGACATGGTGAGCGACCGTCGCGCTTCCACGCCCACGGCGGCGGCAGAATCCGTGGCACCGGCTATGACAGAGCTGGCGGATGTGCTCGAGACGCGCCGTCAGCGCCTAGGTGCTGCGATGGCTTCGATGATCGGGTCGGATCAGGTCGATCTGGAGATGCTCGATCAGCGTGGTCGGCGTGCCTGGGATACCTATACGGCGCGCTTGGGCGATGCGCTCGATGCGGCCGCGTGCCGCCCGTGCCTGAACGATCCAACGTTTATGGTCGAGCGTCGCGAGTCGGAGCTTGCCCTGACCGCTGACCGCCTGTCGGGCGCCATTGCGCGCTCGGTCGGGGTGTTCCGTTCGAACTATGAGCGCCTGCCCGAGCGCTTGGTCGCAAGCACCTCGGGGCTCGATGGCAAGCGCCATGCGCTCACGCTCGCGAGTTCCCGTCTGGAGCAACAGGGACGCACGATGTTGAGCAAACCCGCGTCCGACTTGGGTCGCGCAGCGGCCTCGCTCGATGCCCTGTCACCGCTCAAAGTGCTTGCCCGCGGCTACTCCATCGCATACAGCGATGGCGGCGTGGCTACGAGCGCTAAGACTTTTAAGCCCGGTGACGCCATCCGCGTGCGTATGGCGGATGGTAACGTGGCAGCAACCGTCGATACGGTTGAGTAGACCGCGTTTCATTGTGATAGACCTTTAGGAAAGGAAACAGATATGGCAGAGAAGACCCCGGTCGAGCAGCTTACGTATAAGCAGGCCTCACAGGAGCTGGAGCTCATTATCCGCAGCCTGGAGTCGGGCGATATGGAGCTCGAGGAGTCGCTCGAGAGCTACACCCGCGGCGTCGAGCTCCTCAAGAGCCTGCGTACCCGCCTGGCCGATGCCGAGCAGAAGGTCTCGGTGCTCCTCAAGGACGTCGACGGCAACGACGTGCTCGCCGACGGCGAAGCCGCCAACACCGACGACAACCTCTCGTTCTAACCATCCCGACCAAATATAATTACTCTGGTCTGTTAGAAAGGAACCAACCATGTGTGATTGCATCTTCTGCAAAATCGCCAACCACGAGATCCCCTCGACCGTTGTCTATGAGGACGACCAGGTCATTGCGTTCGACGACCTTAATCCCCAGGCGCCGGTCCACACGCTCGTGATTCCCAAGAAGCACTACAGCGACATCGTCGACAACGTGCCCGCCGAGACCATGGGCGCCATGGCTCACGCCGTCCAGGAGGTCGCTAAGGCCAAGGGCCTGGAGGACGGTTTCCGCGTCATCTCCAACAAGGGCGTCAACGCCGGCCAGACCGTCATGCACTTCCACATGCACGTCCTCGGCGGCAAGAACCTAGGCGAGAACCTCATCTGAGGACGCGCAGTCCGTCGCCTTGGCTGCCTTTGGAGTAATCTATGCAGCTTTCTCAACTCGAATACCTTCAAGCAGTAGCGAGCTATGGCGGCGTGCGCAAGGCTGCTCGCGCCGTCCATGTGAGTCCACAGGCCGTTTCGTCAGCAATTAAGAAGTTGGAATCTGAGTATCAGATTGCCTTGCTCAATCGATCGACGGGGGAGGCTGCTTTGTCTCCTGCGGGCCGGGAGTTTGCGCGTCGTGCACGCATGGTCTTGGCACAAGTCGATGATCTTAAAAAGTACGCTCAATCGATGGGCGACGGCGTTTCGCCCGACGGCCATTTTCGTCTCTACGCTCCCTGCCTTCACGGACGGGGGCTCCTTTTTTCCGAAAACTGGTACGACTCGTTTGAAAGCTTGCATCCTCAGATTCACCTCGATGTGTGGCATCAGCCAACGGCTACATGCTTTGAGTCGCTCATGCTTGGAATTTCGGATGCAGCCATCTCATTTGAGGAACCACGGGACAGCGCCCTTTCTTCGAAGTACTTGGGCGAAAAGGAGCTCAAGGTTCTTTCGTGCCCGGCGGGTCATCAATCTGTGGAAGCTATGACTATTCGTGAGCTACTGGGCGGCAGGCTCGCTGTTCCAATTAATTTGTCACCCTGTCTCAATGCAATTAACCAATGTCCCGAAGCCCAGCTTGTTAATTTCCGTTTCCGTGATGTCGAATACGGAAGCAGGGCTCAGATTGAGTTTCTTCAAGCTGGGGGATTGATATTGAGTTTATCTGGCTCTTCTCTTGCATCGGATGGATCAGAAGTGAGCGAGTGCTCCATTGAAGGATCGCGTGACGTAACCTTGCCTATCTACTTTTGCTATCGGCAAAATGCGTGGACTGATCGACACCAGACGGTTTTCCTTCACCTATTGCGCCATCTCGCTTCGTGAGACCATTTGGCATCGCGTCGTCAAGTGAATAGTGACGCTTCGTAACGCATGGTTGACGGCTTTGCTCTCATACTTTTCCAAGATTTCGGTTTGGATTATTGACTCTTGGAGGGCGAGGTATGAGAAACCGTATGGTTTTGCTCTATATGACGTTCGTTTTCCTGTCGAACTTCAGCACCATCTTGTATTTTCTGACGGTTTACCTTGAGTTTGTCGGCTTCTCGATGGTGGCGATATCCAGCATGATGATCGCCTACCAAGTGAGCAAGTTCATTCTGGAGGTTCCTACTGGCTATATTGCTGACAGGTTTGGGCGAAAGGTAAGCGGCCTCGTTGGCGTCGCGGGAATGCTCGGATATTACACCGCTCTGCTCCTCGTCCGATCTCCTCTGCTCTTAATCGGTGCGTTTGCTCTCAAAGGTCTTGCCGTTGCATGTGTGAGCGGATCCATCGAAGCGATTTACATTGACAGTGTCTCTCAGGACCAACTCGTGAGACTTAATGTCGTTGAACGATTTGTTTTCTATGCCTCTTATGCCATCTCCGCTTGCGTGGGCGGTTTCATTTCGTCTGTCGGTGCATATCTCATTGGTCTTTCGGCAGATATCATCGCTATGGTGTTGACGTTGGTTGTTGTTGTCTGCATTCCTGAGATGCGAAGAGAGGGCGCTGCGGCGACACCTGAACGTGGAATTAGCCCTAAGATGATCGGTGCCGCTATTGCGTGTAATGGTATTCTTCGTTCGGCGTACATCATGGACTGTTCTCAGGCATTTGCTTTTGTCGCCCTGGAAGACTTTTTCTCACTGCTGCTTGCGGGTCGCGGAATGAATGCTGTCGCTTCGGGCGTGACCATTGCGGTTCAGCTCCTTGCCTCCGCCTCCATAGGGTTTATTGTGCCTAGTGTGATTGCTCGTGTCGACAAGGGCCGTTTTGCGTGTATTTGCGGCATCGTTCGTCTTTTCTTGGCTGCTTTGTTTTTGAACCCCTTAACTCCAGCCTATTTATTGCCTGTGTTCTATGTGCTGCAGACGGTCGCTTACGCGTTGTTTGCTCCGATCAAATACTCAGTTTTTCAAAATGCTGCCGATTCATCGATGCGCTGTTCGCTGATTTCGGTTCAAAGCCAGATGGTGGCGGTGGGCGCCGTTCTTTTCTATCTGCTCAATGCTGTGTTGAGTAGCGTTGTGGGTATTCGGGTTGTGTTGCTTGCTGCGCTTGGGATTTCTTCGTTGGCGTATATTCCCGCGCTGTTTCGTCTTACAAGTCAAAGGCCATGAGCATCCAGGCATCGATAACTTATATATCAACGCAATAAACCCGAGCGCGAGGGCGTTTGGGTTTATTATTGAAGCGTATGTAACCTGGCGGCGCCACACCGCCTGTTAGTAGGGAGACACATGAACGTTCTGGTCGTCAACGCAGGATCTTCGACCCTTAAGTATCAGGTCATCGATACCAAATCCCACAAGGTGTCCGCAAAGGGCTCCTGTGAGCGCGTCTGCTTTACCGGCGGTACCTTCACCCACGCTGCCAACGGCTCCAAGAAGGTGACCGAGAACATCGAGTTCCCCGACCACAAGGTCGCCATCGAGGTCGTCCTGAAGGACCTCGAGGCTAACGGCGTCAAGATCGAGGGCATCGGTCACCGCATCGTTCAGGGCGGTTGGTACTTTGGCGATTCCTCCCTCGTCGACGAGGACGTTCTCGCCAAGATTCGCGAGGTTGCCCCGCTCGCTCCGCTGCACAACAACCCCGAGGCCAACGTTATCGAGTTCTGCCTGGAGCAGTATCCCGACCTGCCCAACGTCACGGTCTACGACACCGCTTTCCATTTCAACATGCCCGAGGTCGCCAAGACCTACGCTCTGCCCAAGGACGTTTGCGACAAGCTGCACATCCGTAAGTACGGCGCTCACGGCACCAGCTATCGCTACATCTCCAAGAAGGTTGCCGAGATGACCAACGGCGAGGCCCGCAAGGTTGTCGTGTGCCACATTGGCTCCGGCGCTTCCCTGTGCGCCATCGAGGACGGCAAGTGCATGGACACCACCATGGGCCTTACCCCGCTCGACGGCGTCATGATGGGCACCCGCTGCGGTTCC
>JAIHTM010000220.1 GCA_022713905.1 Collinsella sp. | reverse complement strand
GTCCACACCTGCGCCGACTCCTGCGCAGTCGCCTGTTTCGGCGCCCGCGCCTACGCCCGCACCCACTTCGGCGCCCACACCCGCTCCCCGCCCCGCAAGCGACCCGTCCGAGACGGCGGCGTTTCTTGCCGCGGCGGCGCAGGGCAAATCGACCGACAGCACCGTTATGTACAGCGCCCAGCAGCTACCTGTTCCTGCGGCACGAAAGTCTCCGATCACAAGACTCGATGAGCCCACTGCCCATCAGGTTGCCTACGACTCGTGGGCAGCGGCCGATCTGGACGAGACCTCTACCGGCATGTCTGCACTCGATGGCCCGGTAA
The DNA here is from genome assembly GCA_022713905.1 of Collinsella sp. Lineage (GTDB taxonomy): Bacteria > Actinomycetota > Coriobacteriia > Coriobacteriales > Coriobacteriaceae > Collinsella. The sequence goes on along the minus strand of JAIHTM010000220.1, from coordinate 4,280 downwards.
ACCCGCTTTTTGCTGGCGGTACGAGTACCATGGGATATGGCGGCGATGCAGCATATACCGATTATTCCAATGAATACTCCGATGCCGCCCGCATTGAAACCGAGGACTATGGCGCAACGTCGAGCGATTACGTTAACGATCCATTCGCCGCTCCGTCTGCACCAGCCTACGAATCAGATGTTCAAGCGGAGGCCGCGTCCGCGCCGGCATACACCAAAAGCGCGGCAGAGGGGCGCTTCTCCGATTACTACACCGAGGAGAAGTCCCCGCGCTTTTCGGAATTTCCGCAGGCAGTCAAGGTCGCCTTTATTGCCATCGTCATTGCCCTGCTCGGCGTGATCGCGTTTGAGGGATTCCAGCTGTTCCGCGGCCCCACCGCATCCGAATCGGCAACGCAGCAACAAGAAAACGACAACGAGCATCTGGATATCAACACCCTCAAGGGCGACCCCAACGACGGAGACGACGAGTAGCGAGGGCTGGGGGCGACCAAAAAAAGCCAACGACGCGCTACGGCTCCAAAAAGCCCGCCATAAAGATAGGCAGATACAGCACGTCCCCATCGCGGTGTAGGTTGCACTCCGCAAGTACCAGGGCACGATCGATGCCGTAGCCCTTCGTCGCGAGTGCATTGTCGAGCGCTGCATGGGATTTAAAGCTCTTGCCCGATTTAACCTCGATGGCGAGCACCTCCCCGTCGAGCGTTTCCTCAACAAAATCGAGCTCGCCGACCTTTTTCGACGTAAAGTAACGCAGTCTAAATCCATGTGCTTTGAGCTCTTGCGCGACAAAGCCCTCAAATGCCGCCCCCATATTCATGCCAAAGGCGCCTTCCGCTTCCCCATCAAAAACGCCCTGCGCAACCTTCTTTGAATACGACGACATGAGCATTCCGGTATCCAGGTAGAACAGCTTAAAGAGACTCCGTTGCTCACCCATCAAAAGGGGCGCCATGGGTGCCGTCACGTTGTAGACGGGAAGCGCAACGCCCGCTTCCGACAACCAGAGAAAATGATCCGTCACCTGCGAAAAGCGCTTAACGCCGCTAATCGATGACAGCTTGAATCGCTTGTTCTTGGAGCCGGCCTCGCTGGGAATCAAATCGTATATATCGCGAATAACCAAGCGTAGCTCCGGCGGGGCATACTTTGCAATGTCGTCGTGATACAGAGCATGGAGGTCACGGTGGATCTTTCGCACCTCGTCGACATTGTGCGTCGCCAAAAAGGAGTTAACCGCATCGGGCATGCCACCCACCACTACATACTGATGAAACAGGTCAAGTAGTCGATCGTACAGATAATCAGGGAGTTCCGTTTCGTCCTTTAGATAACCCCTGAGCATGTTAAATGCGCTGGCACCAACGCCGTTTGCCCAACAGAACTCCTCAAAGTCAAGCGGGTACATCTGGACCTGCTCGACATACCCCACCGGCAAGGAATCGATGCCCTCCAGCTCAACACCAAGGAGCGATCCGGTAAGGATGTAGCGAAAGTCGCCGCGCTGTACGAGGTATTTGATAAACGTCACCACGTTGGGGCATCGCTGCACCTCGTCGATAACCACGACGGTCTTGTTCGCAACCATCGGCTGCGTCGCAGCGATAGACATGCGCATAAGAAGGTCGTCCGCACTTTTTGCCGCCAAAAACGAATCGCGCACGGACGTGTCGGCGATAAGGTCGAACGTCACGACGTTCTCGAACGATTCACTTGCAAACGCGTTGACCAGATATGACTTTCCCACCTGTCGGGCGCCCTTGACCAAAAGAGCTTTGTTGGGCGACGAGGCAAGCCAAGATTTAAACTGTGCTTTCGCTTTTCTTTGTAGCATGAGCGTACCCCTTATTACGTGCTGTTTTAGTATTAGGATACACTTTTCCGCAATTCTATGATGGCTGTTTCGACACTTTTCCGTAGTTTAGGCGTGCCAAATTTGACACTTTTCCGTACTTTTATACGGCTGATTTCGACACTTTTTCGGATGTAGGTCGAATAATTGCCGCGCAAGCAAGCGCCGTCTGCGCATCATTTCGCAGGCGGCGCTTGATTTCTGTCCGCGTGCACTGATAGACTCCATCGTGCCCGCAAGGAGCGGGCGCGTTTTATCCAGAGTCGGGGTAGAGAGTTGGCTCCACGATCCCGACGCCAACCGGCCAAGAGGCACGGTGGCCCTGCCAACATCGATGAAAGGAGTCCGTATGGACAATCTCTCCGTGCGCAGCAAGCGCAACTTCCACAACCTGGTCGTCAAACCGAATCACATGCATCTTCTTGATAAGCCGAATGGCTACGCCTCGGCCATGGTCAAGAGTAGTCTCGCCCACCAGATGCGCTTTACGGTGCAGAAGCTCGAGAAAGAGCTCTGTGCTGCCGGCAATCCACACGTGCTGCAGATTAAGCTGCTCGGAGACGACTCGCGTGAGCCGTCTAGCTGGAAGATCTTCGCCGACGACGTATGCATCGCAAGCGGGTCCGGCGCCTTTGCCCGCGAATGCTTCTGCGAGGGCGCTGAGGTGTTTCTGGACCTGTGCCGTGATGCCGTCGAAGCAGCAGAGCTGCACCAGTGGAGCGAGAGGGAGTACGAGCTGCTGAGCGCGGCACACGGGATCGCGATGGTGCAGACGGCAGGCAGGGCAAATTGTCATACTGCCTGATGCTTTGGTTCAAACAGTAGGGCGAAACCGCACTCGCGGCCCCGCCCCACTAAACCGAATGGCGTTCTCAAAACTTACCCATTACAGTCTGAAATAGGCCATCGATAAATTTCGATGGCGAGCATTCGGCGCATTGCCTACGATACGGGCAAGCCCCGAGGGGCCGCCGATCGGGCACCTCCGGATGGCCGTCTGCCCCTGCCCCGTAGAGGGCCCGGGGGGTGTTGCCACCGGGGGCGCTCGCCGCTCCGGACGACTGATAGGAAACTGCCGGGCGCAAGCGCCACGGCCAGGTAATGTGGGTGTCGCGGGGAGGGGTTCCGATCGGCCTACCGATTGGAGGATACCACCGTGGCACCAATTAGAATGCCGGAAGCCGTCATCGGGCTCGATGTCGGGAAATCGTCCCACTGGGCATGCGTCGCGACTCGAGATGGCGAGGTGCTGTTGAGCACCCCCGTCGCGAACAGGGAGGACGACCTGGACTCGCTGTTCGGCCGCTTCCCCGATGCGCTCGTGGTCGTCGACCAGTCGCGCAACATAGGCGCCCTCGCGCTCGCCCGCGCCAGGGCGGCCGGGATGTCGGCGGCGTACCTGCCGGGACTCGCGGCGCACGGGGCCGCCAGGCTCTTCGCCGGCGACGCCAAGACCGACGAGCGAGACGCGATGGTCATCGCGAAGACGGCGCTTGGCATCCCCGACGCGCTCCTGCCGGTCGGAGACCCAGGTCCGACGATTGCGGCGGCGAGGGCGCTGGCCGCCCAGAGGAACTTCCTGACCTGCGAGAACACTAGGAATAAGAACCGGCTGCGCAGCATCCTGCTGGAATCGTGCCCCGCCTTCGAGGCGCTGGTCGACCTGTCCGACGGGCCCCAGCTGAGGCTCATGGCATCCCTCGGCGGGGCCTGGTCGGTAGCCGACGCCGGGCCCCGCAGGGCGGCGGCGCTCACGCGTGGGGCGGCGCGCGGTAAGATCGAGGCCCTCGTCCGCTCGACAACCTCCTCGACAAGGCCGGATGCGTCGGTCGTCGCCGCCGAGGACCGGGCGGTGAAACTGCTCGCGCGCAGGATATCCGAGAACTCGGCGGAGATCGAGGCGATCACGGCGGAGATCTCCGCCCTGCTCGAGGGCGACGATACCTACCGATGCCTCCTGACGGTGCCGGGCATCGGGCCCAAAACCGCTTCCGAGCTTGCGATCTCCATCGACATCGAAGACTTCCCCAGTCACGACAGGCTCGCGTCGTACTGCGGCTTGGCGCCGCGCAACCGCCAGTCGGGAACCTCGATCTCCTCGGTGACGGCATCGCGCCAAGGCAACAAGAGGCTGAAGAACCTGCTCATATTCTCATGTAACTGCCTTACCCGGACAGAGGGGAGATGGGGCGACTACTACACCAGGTGCCGGGAGCGGGGCATGTCGCACGGCAAGGCGCTCAAGGCGCTGGCGCGAAAGAGACTGAAGGTCATCTACGCGGTAATGCGAGACAGGGTGCCTTACGCAGCCTAGCCGAAACGCACCGAGCAGACTGAAGCCCACCGGCCTAATGGCTTGGCGTCAGCATGCCGCGATTCGGTCGCACGGAGAGCATTTCCCAGTTGACAAAACTATAGGAACACCCCCC
>JAIHTM010000219.1 GCA_022713905.1 Collinsella sp. | reverse complement strand
GTTCCTCAAGGAGCAGAACCCCGAGATTCAGGTTGTCGCCGTCGAGCCCGCCACCTCCCCGGTGCTCTCTAAGGGCCAGGCCGGCCCGCACAAGATCCAGGGCATCGGCGCCGGTTTTGTGCCCGACGTCCTCGACACCCGGGTCTACGACGAGATCATCCCCGTCGAGAACGACGACGCCTTTGCCACCGGCCGCGCCGTGGGCCACAAGGAGGGCGTGCTCGTGGGCATTTCGTCCGGTGCCGCCGTGTGGGCCGCGCTGCAGCTGGCCAAGCGCCCCGAGAACGAGGGCAAGACCATCGTGGCGCTGCTTGCCGACACCGGCGAGCGCTACCTGTCCACGGCACTGTTCCAGGACTAGAGCTTCTCGTTCTTAGAACGAGTCCAAGGCACGCCGGTCTCCCCTCTCTTCTGGCAGCCTGGGCTCATCCCAACAGGGTGTCCCACAGGACGCTCGAACTTGCTACAATGTCTGCGGCGCGGAACCAGCCTCCCGCGCCGCTTTTCTTTTTTGGCCACATGCCACCAAGGAGAACCTCCCCATGCACAACAAGCGCGTGCTCGTCGCCATGAGCGGCGGCGTCGATTCCAGCGTGACCGCGTACCTGCTCAAAAGCCAGGGCTACGAATGCGTCGGCGCCACCATGCGCCTCACCTGCCCCGCACCCGACCCCGCCACGGGCATGAGTAAGGTCGACCGCGACATCGCCGACGCGAAGGCCGTCGCCGAGCGCCTGGGGATCCCCCATCATGTGCTCGACCTGCAGCAAACCTTCGACCACAGCGTTATCGAGCGTTTTGTGAACGCCTACCAGGAGGGGCTGACGCCCAATCCGTGCATTATCTGCAACCGCCACATTAAGTTTGGCGCACTGCTCGATGCGGCGCTCGATATGGGCTGTGACTACATCGCCACGGGACATTACGCAAAGACGAACCAGGCGCCCGATGGCACCTGGCAGCTCCATCGCGGCGAAGATCCCAAAAAGGACCAAAGCTACTTTTTGTATTCGCTCACGCAGGAGCGCCTGGCGCACACGATCTTTCCGCTGGCAGGCCTAGACAAAGAGCGCGACGTGCGCCGAATAGCCGCCGAGCAGGGCTTTACCAACGCCCAGAAGGCCGAAAGCGAGGACATCTGCTTTATTCCAGACGGTGACTACGCGGGCTATATCGAGCGTCGCTGCGGACATCCCGCTGCACCGGGCGACATTGTGTGGCGCGACGGCAGCGTGGTCGGGCGCCACAACGGCGCGCTGCGCTACACCATCGGCCAGCGCAAGGGTCTGGGCGTCGCGATGGCGCATCCCGTGTATGTGACGGGCGTCGACGCCGCCAACAACACCGTGCATCTGGGCGAGGCAGAGGACCTGACCGCCGCTGCCCTCACGGCCGATGAGTGGATATGGAGCGCGCCGGACGCACGCATGGAGGCGGAGCTCGACGCCGGCGGCATTCGCGTAGGTGCCAAATACCGCTACCGTCAGAAAGACCAGGCGGCAGTGCTCACGCGCGGCGCAAACGGGCAGATGCTCTTGACCTTTGACGAGCCGCAACGAGCCATCGCCCCCGGCCAAGCCGTCGTCGTCTATCGCGGCGACGTCGTCCTGGGCGGCGGCACGGTGACCGGCGCGCTTAAGTAGCCGCGGGTTTATCGCTGCACGTGTCGAAGCACTTCAACAGCGGCACCAACCTCGATTACGCGACGCTCGAGGCCGCGGCAAATGGCCTCGAGTCGACCCTCCGCCGTCGCCCATTCGCTCTGCGAAAGAATCTCGATCGCCTCATCAACAAATCCGTCCAGTCGCGATGCGTCGAACCAACCGAGTGAGTCCGCAAGCGCCAGCTGGACGGAAGGGTCGGGCCCAAACGGCTTAGCGGAAAACCCAAACTCCCCAGCTGCGAGCACGGCAGTTGGTACGTTGTACCACAGGCAGTTGCCGCTATCGAACAGCGGAGCAGGCCTTATCTCCAGGGTGTCAACATTGCGGATGATGCCGAAGTTTCGCCAATGGCGGTCGCTGTTGGCCAAAAGGGCATCGCAGACAATCATCTGCGACATAGACCTTCTCACAGCGGCCTCATCGACACCATGCTTGCCGAGGTAGCAACAGTATCGATCGTATGTCGAGTTTCCCCGCTGGCTACCAAGTGCGCCCTTAACGTAAACAGCCGGAACGTATTCCTCGCGGCCGTCAAGAAAGTCGTCGCACAGACACACAGGGCCATCGAACATCCGCTCAACCGTATAAGGAACAAACTCGCCCTCCGACAGCAAGCGACGATGTAGGGCCGTTGCAACTGCCTCGTTAAAGGGACGCTGATCGTCCACGCCACACCCCTTGACCAGGATGCGAACACCGTTGCGAATCATCCACGATTTAGGAAGCTCGCCCTCGGACGTGTTGTCAGGATTTTTAAGACCGATGCCCTCCAGCCAACCAGAACGGCCCTCGGGCGCCGATCGCTCAAAACCATTCTCAAAGTAATTGAGGTTTTGCCATTTGAGCTCGTCGTAATCGGCCGGCCGCAGCCAATAGCAATCCGAAAGTGAGAAGCCCAGGCACTGAACCGGCACCTCAATGCCGCTAGCAATCCCCAGCTCACGGTAACGCGAGACGAGCCCAGGGCGAACATCGGGCACCGACCGATGGCTCCACCACACGTTGAGCTCCCGTTTATTCACCGTAGGAGAAGAGCTCGAGCACGTGCCAAACGGCATCCTCCGCGCATCGAGTACCTCGGCGATTTCGAAGGGAAACTCACGCGTCGGATCAAATGAGACACGCGCAACCTCGTAATCGGCGGACATCAGCGTAAACTTGCGCCCCACATCGGCCGCAGGACGGCGTCCACGTTTGCGGACCTTTTGATAAGCGACCGCGGAATTGTACTCGACCATCTTCCGTCCGCCCACAATATCGCACGCGAGCGTTCCCGATGCGGCAAGTTGAGATATGCGGGCTTTCGTAACGCCCAGCAGGCGGGCAGCATCACCCATAGACAAGTACTCAGACGTATCCATACACCGCATCACCTCGTTAAGTAATTTAAACGTTTAGTTAATAGATTACATACATCATAATACTAAACGACCCAAAGCGAAAAAAGGCCCGAGAAATCGGGCCTTAGCGATTGGTCAGCCGAGTCGCAAGCTACTCCCCTAGCGCTGAACGTAGGCGCGAACCAGCTCGTAGGTATTGCGCACGCCGTCGATGTGGCTGCGCTCGTAGTTGTGGCTCGCGTACACGCCGGGGCCGATCAGGCCGTGACGGATGTCGTAGCCGGCCGAGAGCGTGGCCTCGACGTCGGATCCGTAATGCGGGTACACATCGATGGCGTAATCGAGCTCCAGCTCGCGCGCGATGTTGGACAGCGTGGTTACCAGGTCGTAGTTGTACGGACCGCCCGAATCCTTGGCGCAAATCGAAACCATGCGCTCGGTGCAGCCCAGGTCGTCGCCCACGCAGCCCATGTCCACGCTGATCATCTCGCGCGTGTCAGCCGGCACAAAGGCACCGCCGTGGCCGACCTCCTCGTACACCGTAAAGAGCAGCGAAACCTTGCGCGAAAGGGTCACCTCGCCTTCGGCGACGGCGCGGGCCAAACCCAGCAGAATCGACGCGGACAGCTTGTCGTCAAGGAAGCGACTCTTGATGTAGCCGCTCTCCGTCACCGTGGTGCGCGGGTCCATAGCGATGATGTCGCCGGTTTGAATACCCAGCTCGAGCACATCATCCTTGCTATCGACGTTCTCGTCGAGCAAGATCTCCATGTTCTTCTCGATGGTCTTGACCGGCTCATCGGCCACGTGCGCCGAAGGCTCGGTATTAAGAACCACACCCGTGTAGACATTGCCGTCGCGCGTATAAACGGTGCAGTTCTCGCCATCGGCCGTAGACCACTGATGCCCGCCGAGGGTCGTGGGGCGCAGGCGACCATTGTCCTTAATGGAGCGCACCATGGCGCCCAGGGTATCGACATGGCTCGCCAACACAAGCGGCTCGCCCTCGCCGCCAAGCTCAACCAGTACGTTGCCCTTATTGGAGCGCTCGGGCCCAAAGCCCATATCACGCAACGTTTCCATCAGATAATCAGTCGCCGCACGGGTATAGCCCGTAGGCGAAGCAATCGAGGTAAGCGCCTTCAACTGGTCAGTAATATAGGAGAGCGTCTCCTCTAGAGAAGCATCGATTACAGAAGCCATGTGCATCCTTCCAAGCAAAACTAAGACCGAGTCCCGATTTTAACCGTTCTGCACGCGCAAGGCTCTGGGAGCCGAGCCACCTCCAGACGTCCTCGCGCCGATTTTGCGCACGCGCACGGTTTACAATCCCAATCTTGCATAAATCCTATAGGTATCTGCATAAAGATGAGGTATCTTTTTGCTTCGTCTCAGGGTACCCCACCTTGGACCGTGCAAAAAACGGAGTATTCAGCACCGTGGGCCCCAACAGCCCCATCACAAACGACAAAACGACGCGGTTGCAGCAAGGTTGCAGGTCGTCGCAAAGCAGAAACTCAGTAACAACCCCCTCCGCTCATCGATAGCCCGCCCACAATGGCTGTCGATGGGCGCCTGCGGGCCACTACGGGCCCTTCAAAAC
>JAIHTM010000218.1 GCA_022713905.1 Collinsella sp. | reverse complement strand
GTCAATCCTGGTCTAACAGAGCCTTATTAAATCCCCGTCCCAGAAAAATCATCCTTACAAAACGAGGCCCTGGCCAAACGGCCAGGGCCTCACTAACTTTTATTCCGTTCTAAACGACGGGCTGATTGCGCGCAGGAGGACCCCCAGGCGGGCCGGGGTGTAACCTCCGCGCGCAGTTTCGCAGCGAAGCGAGAATGTTTGAGCACGGAAGTTACACCCCGGCCCGCCTGGGGGTCCTCCGTGAAACAAACCTACCTACTCGAGCTCAAACGCTCCGGTATAGAGCTGATAGTAGTAGCCGCGCTTGGCGATCAGCTCGTCGTGGTTGCCGCGCTCGATGATACGGCCATGATCCAGGCAGATGATCGCGTCGGAGTTGCGCACGGTGCTCAGGCGGTGTGCGATGACAAACGTCGTGCGACCCTCCATGAGCTTGTCCATGCCCGCCTGCACGATTGCCTCGGTGCGGGAGTCGATGGAGCTCGTGGCCTCGTCCAGAATCATCGCCGGCGGATCGGCGACGGCGGCGCGCGCGATCGAGATCAGCTGGCGCTGGCCCTGCGACAGCTGCGCGCCGTTGCCGGTGAGCATGGTGTCGTAGCCGTCGGGCAGGCGGGTGATAAAGTCGTCCGCTCCCGCGAGCTTGGCCGCCTTGATGCACTCCTCGTCGGTGGCGTCCAGGTTGCCGTAGCGGATGTTGTCCATGACGGTGCCGGTGAACAGGTTCACGTCCTGCAGCACCACGCCCAGCGAGCGACGCAGATCGGACTTGCGAATCTTGTTGACGTTGATGCCGTCGTAGCGGATCTTGCCGTCGGCAATGTCGTAGAAGCGGTTGATGAGGTTGGTGATGGTCGTCTTACCGGCACCGGTGGCACCGACAAACGCGACCTTCTGGCCCGGCTTGGCGTACACAGACACGCCGTGCAGCACCTCGTGGTCGGGCGTGTAGCCAAAGTCCACGTTATCCATGACCAGGTCACCACGCAGCGGCACGTACTCGATCTCGCCGGTCGCGCGGTGCGGGTGCTTCCAGGCCCACATGCCGGTGCGGTGGTCGGCCTCCTCGAGCTGCCAGGTGTCGGGATTCACCTGTGCGTTGACAAGCGTCACGTAGCCCTCGTCGGCCTCGGGCTCCTCGTCGAGTAGCTCAAAGATACGCTCGGCGCCGGCAAGGCCCATGACCACGGCGTTGATCTGCTGCGAGATCTGGCCGATCTGGCCGCAGAACTGCTTGGTCATGTTGAGGAACGGCACCACGACGGCGATGGAGAGCGCCATGCCCGAGAGGCTCAGGTTGGGCACACCCAGCGCCAGGAAGATGCCGCCGGTCAGCGCGACCAGCACGTAGAGCAAGTCGCCCAGGTTCCCGAGGATCGGCATGAGGATGTTGGCGTACATGTTGGCCTTCTGCGAGACCTCGAAGAGCTTCTCGTTGCGCTCGTCAAAATCGGCCTCGGCGGCGGACTCGTGACAGAACGCCTTGACGACTTTCTGGCCGTTCATGACTTCCTCGATATGGCCCTCGACCACGCCGAGCTCGGTCTGCTGCGCGATAAAGAAGCGCGCGGAGTTGGAGCCGAGCAGCTTGGTCATAAAGGTCATAAAGGCGACGCCGGCAATGATGACCAGGCACATCCACGCGCTGTAGTACAGCATGATGAAGAACACGGTGACGATGACGATGATCGTCATGAGCAGGTTGGGCAGCGACTGGCTGATCATCTGACGCAGCGTGTCGATGTCGTTGGTGTAGTGGCTCATGATGTCGCCGCGCTGGTGCGTGTCGAAGTAGCGAATCGGCAGGTCCTGCATGCGGTTGAACATCTTTTCGCGCAGCTTCTCGAGCGAGCCCTGCGTGATGACGGCCATGGCGCGGTTCCAGAAGAGCGAGGAGGCGACGCCCACGGCGTAGATGCAGCCGAGGGTGGTCACGAGCTTCAGAATCTTGGGCTGCGCGGCCGTCCAGTCGCCCGACTGCCACGATTCGCTAATGACCTGCAGCGCGCTCTGGAGAAACGTCGCGCCGATGGAGTTGATGATGGCGCAGAGCACAACGCCGGCGACGACGAGGGGCAAAAGCACCGGGTAGAAGCCAAAGAGCATCTTGATCAGGCGCGTCATGGTGCCGCCCTTGCGGTTGCGCGCGCGCTCGGCGGTAGCGGCCTTACTCATGTGCCTCGCCTCCTTCCTGGGTCTGAGCTTGCGGTGCGGATGCCTCGGTGTCGGCTGCGGCGGTCTCGCCCGCGTCCTCGCCTTCGGCACTCATCTTATTTTGCGAGGTAAAGGTCTCGCGGTAGATCTCGCTCGTCTTGAGCAGCTCATCGTGGTTGCCGATGTCCTTGATGCGGCCGCCCTCCATGACGATGATGCGGTCGGCGTCCTGCACGGAGCTGATGCGCTGGGCGATGATGAGCTTGGTCGTGTTGGGCAGGTAGCTCGCCAGGCCCTCGCGGATCTTGGCGTCGGTCTTGGTGTCGACGGCGCTCGTGGAGTCGTCCAGGATCAAGATCTTGGGGCGACGCAGCAGGGCACGCGCGATGCACAGGCGCTGCTTCTGGCCACCGGAAACGTTGGAGCCGCCCTGCTCAATCCAGGTGTCGTAGCCCTTGGGGAAGCCGTCGACGAACTCGTCGGCGCAGGCCAGATGTGCGGCCTCGCGGACTTCCTCGTCGGTGGCGTTCGGGTCGCCCCAGCGCAGGTTCTCGGCGATGGTGCCGCTAAACAGCACGTTTTTCTGCAGGACCATGGCTACCTGGTGGCGCAGCGCGTCCAGGTCGTAGTCGCGCACGTCTACGCCGCCGACGCGCACGGTGCCCTCGGTGACATCGTACAGGCGGGCGATCAGGTTCACGAGCGTCGACTTGGCCGAGCCGGTGCCACCGATAATGCCGATGGTCTCGCCGCTCTTAATATGCAGGTCGATATCGTCGAGCGCCTGGCGGCGGGCATGCTCGGAATACTTAAAGCTCACGTGATCGAAGTCGATGGAGCCGTCGGCAACCTCGTGCACGGGCTCGGTCGGGTTGGCGATCGTGGGCTCGGCGGCCAGCACCTCGGTAATGCGGTGCGCCGACTCGTCTGCCATGGTTACCATGACAAAGATCATCGACAGCTGCATTAGGCTCATCAGAATCTGGAAGCCGTAGGTAAAGATGGAGGAGAGCTGGCCCACGTCGAACAGGGTGCCCTGGCTCGTGATGATGAGCTTGGAGCCCAGGTAGATGATGACGACGAACGCGCCGTTGACGCAGATGTTCATCATGGGGTTGTTAAAGGCAAGGAGCTTCTCGGCGCGGGTGAAGTCCATCTGGACGTCGCGCGCAGCGGTCGCGAACTTCTCCTTCTCAAAGTCTTCGCGCACATAGCTCTTGACCACGCGCATGCCGGTGACGTTTTCCTCGACGGATTCGTTGAGGGCGTCGTACTTGTGGAACACGCGGGCAAAGATCGGGCGCACCTTATAGATGATAAAGAACAGGCCAAAGCCCAGCAGTGGAATGATGACCAGGTAGACCATGGCGACGCTGCCGCCCATGGCGTATGCCATGGTAAAGGCAAAGACCAGCACCAGCGGCGAGCGCACGGCGATGCGGATGAGCATCATAAAGGCCTGCTGCACGTTGTTGATGTCGGTGGTGAGGCGGGTGACGAGCGAGGAGCTCGAGAACTCGTCGATGTTGGCGAAGCTGAACGTCTGGATCTTGTAGAACAGGTCGTGACGCAGGTTCTTGGCAAAGCCGCAGCTGGCATGGCTGCAGGTGATGCCCGCGGCGGCGCCAAAGGCGAGTGACGTCAGCGCGATGAGTACGAGAAGGCCGGCGGTGGGCAGCATCTCGGTAACGGCGGTGCCGTCCTTGATGGCATCGATCATGTCGGCGGTGATAAACGGGATCATCATCTGGCAGATTACCTCGCCAAGCACCAGCAGCGGCGTGGCGATCGTGACCTTCATGTAATCGCGGATGCTGCCCATAAGGGTTTTAATCATCCAGTTCCTCCCAGGTTACGCGGATTTTCTCGAGCATCTCGGCAAGCTGTTCACGCTCGTCGTGGTTGAGGGCACTAAAGGCCTGCTCTCTAAAGCGGATGCGGGCGGCTTGGTCGATGCGGGCCTTCTCCCAGCCGATCTCGGTCAGGCGAATGGTGAGCTGCCGGCGATCTTTTGGATTGCGGCTGCGCTCGATGATGCCGGCGCACTCGAGCTTGGACAGGATTTCGGAAAGCGACCCCGGCTTGAGGTCGAAGTGCATGCCGAGTTCCTGCTGCGACATCTCGCCGTTTTCCTGCTTGGCAAGCAGGCAGACGATGGGCGCCTTGCCGGACACGCCGCCGCCGTGAAAGTGCATGTAGTGGCCGCAAAAGCCTAGGCCGCTCAGGATGCGCTTGGCGAGCTTGTCTTCGCCGTTAACTGCTTCGGGCACGTCTGCCGGCTGCGACGGGTCGCCGCCGGGCTCGTGCGGACGAAGGTTAAGGGGTTCATCGCACATGAATTCGTATCTCTCCTTTCTTTAGTTAGGTAGTGGGATTGTTTTGTGCCTAACTAATTTAGGAGCGTGAGAAATCAATGTCAAGGTACCAAACTTATTAAGTTACGGCGTTTTACCAAAC
>JAIHTM010000217.1 GCA_022713905.1 Collinsella sp. | reverse complement strand
CACATGATCCGCCGCCGTCGACAGTTGGCGATAGGTCAATTCACGGATAGGACTGATCAGCGCAGTTTCCTGTGGCGTCAGTGCTGCCTGACGCAGTAACCCATGGTGCAACAAGGCCGTAGGTGCAGGAGCCTGCGTGACCGGTGCACTAACGGTGGGCAGCGCCAGCACATCTTGAGTCTCATGCCAGAGCTGTGGTCGCTGGGCTAGGGCGTGCAGGAGTTGGCAATAACACTGGAACATCTGATCCATTAGCGCCGGTTCAAACAATTGTTCCACCACGTCCCAATTAAAGTGCAATTCCCCGTTACGCTCCATTACCTGATGATCGAGCCACACCTGCGGTGTCTGTGAAATACTGTACAGATCATCCTGCGGTTGGTTGAACAGCGTATCATCCGTTTCCCAGCTCGCCTCATATTGATTGAGCAAGCTGGTGAACACGATAGGAATCACCGATTTCGCCGGATCGCGGTGAGTTTGTACCAGCAGTCGAGAGACCTGGATACCGCCAAACAAGCGGTTATCCAAATCGCGCCACAGTTGAGAGTGGATCACGTTTGCCCGCGCCTGCAAGGTTTCTCCCTGCGACATATCAATCTCCAGCAACGTCAGTGCAGTAAAATCGCCAATTAAGTGATTGATATCTGCGTGCAACGGCAGACGATTAAACAGCGTCAGGTTAAGGCTAAAGTGCGGCGAGGAACTAAAGCGCGCCAACACCTGAGCAAACCCCGTGAGCAGCAGTGTAGTAGGCGTGATACTCATCTGACCCGCCTGCGTTTTCAAGCGCTGCCAGATAGCACGAGATAGACAATAGCTACGGCGCACGAATGTGGGGTTTTCCAGCTTCGTGGGGTCGGTACGCAGCGGCAATCGTGGCCCCGGCGGCAGAGTTTCGATGCGGGCGCGCCAGTAGTCACGTGCCCGTTCAAACTGCGGCGTTTTCTCGTAGGATTTTAAGGTCAGCACATAGTCGCGGAAACTGTACGTCAATGTAGGCAATGCCGCCTGCGGATGGCGGTAGTGATAAGCTAGTTCCCGAATGAACAACTCCAGACTCCATGCATCGGCTATCAGCAGGTCGATAGATACATGTAGCCGGGCTTTTTGCTGCGGATCAACCACGACCTCCATCTGAAACAGAGGCCAGCGACTACAATCAATCATCTGATGTGAGAGGGTGTCACGCAGCTCACGGCAACGCTGTTGAAACGCATCCTCGCACTGGGTGGTATAGAAGGCAACGTGGTATTCCGGCACGTTTGGCAATATCTGCTGCATACCGTCATCGTTGACAATTGCACGCAACATGCTGTGCCGCGCAATCACCGCATTGAGCGCGCGGTTGAACGCTGTTTCATCTAGCCCCTGTAGTTCATATTCCACATAGATATGGGTGGAAATATTGCCCAATCCCAAGGATTTTCGCCGCCCAACCCAATAGGCCTGTTGCACGTCAGTCAGCGGAAAAGGTAGGTGCTGCTGGTCAGGGGCAAAGACCGTATCAGGCAATGCTGAAACCGCTGTCTCACTGCCGCCTTGTTCGAGCAGATAGCAACTTAATCCCTCGATGGTGGGATCGGCAAAGAATGCGCTTAGCGTACAGGTGATGCCGTAACGTTGCTGAATATCATATAAAATGGTTGACGCTAACAGCGAATGCCCACCCAGTTCGAAGAAGCTGGCGTGGTGATCATCAATGCTGACACCAAGCGTGCGTTCCCATATCTCCGTCACCACTGCAATAATATCGGATTTTGTTGCGCGGGATAAGAGATTATTCGACGATTCGTGGGAGAACGTGGCAGGCCGTACGGCCTCGACCCAATAGCGCTGCGGTGTAAAAACGGTCCCCGGCAGGGCGATGCGTTGACTGCCCAACATACGCTCCGCCGCATCCACCCAGCGCCAATCTAGGCTGACGCCAGCCAACCATAACTGCCCTAACGCCTCTAGCGCGGTGCGATTGGCATCACTCGCCGCGTCGTCCAGCATCAAAGAGCAGACATCGGGCTGCAAGAGGGGATTCGTCGGCACATCATCAAACGGTTGGCCCGCATTCAACCTGTGCCATGCTTGCTCTAGTGTGCAGTCTCCTCGTAGTACGGCGGCAGCATAGCCACCATCACCGTCGCCGCATAGCACCACATTCAACGTTTCCCGTTCGTCAATCAACGCGATCAGCGCATACTGGCTGATAAACGTCCGTTGCGCAGGGGAGAGATCTTGCAGACAGGCTGGTTCGAGCGGAAAATGCTCGAGCAGTTGTCCCACCGCCTGTGACAACACCTCAGAGCACGCCAGCCAGTCACTAAGCGTCTCGAGTGCAACAACGAAACGGTGCCCCAATCTCCAGTAGATCGTGCAACCCGTGGTTGCCTCCACCATCGGTGCGTCGCGGAGTTGTCGGGCTAGCTGGGTGCAATTCTCTGCGATGACACACTTACGTACCGGGGCGGAGAAACGCCCGTGACGCAGGGTGTAAGCCACGTCCTGTAAGCGTATCTCTGGATGTGCGGCCAGTTTCGCCAGCAGGGCGTTTTGCATCTGTTCCAGGGCATTGTGGTTTTTTGCCGAGAGTACAACGACACAAGGCCCCATCTGCTGCGCCCTCGCCTGCGGCGTCGATAACGGCGCTTGTACCACCAGATGTGCGTTGGTGCCGCCCAATCCGAACGCACTCACACCAGCGGTGCGTGGCGTGGTGCCCTCCGGCCAAGGCGTTAAACGGGACACCACTTCAAACGGGCTGTCCTCCAACCCCAGTTGCGGATTAGCCCGTTGAAAATTCAGCGTAGGGTAAAACACCCGGTTAGTAAGACTCAGCACCGTTTTTATGAGACTGGTGATGCCAGATGCCATTTCTACGTGACCCACGTTAGGTTTCACAGCCCCCAGACGCCACGGTGTCGCATTCGGCGCTGGCGTCCCAAACACACGTTTGATGGCCGCGAATTCGATAGCGTCACCCAACGGCGTGCCGCTGCCATGCAGTTCTAGATACTGAATTTGCTGCGGCGTCACCTCCGCCAAGCTATGCGCCTCAATCATCACAGCTTCCTGACCATCAACACCCGGCACGGTATAACCACTGCGCGCACCGCCATCATTGTTGATGGCGCTTCCCTTGATGACGGCAAGGATGTTATCCCCTTGCACCTGCGCGTCTGTAGCCCGTTTGAGCAGCACCATGCCCAAACCACTGCTGTAGACCGTACCGCTCGCCTGCGCATCAAAAGTATGAATCAGGCCATCCTCTGCTTGCAGCCCATCACCGTGCGATTCATAGCTGCGCTGCTCCTCCATGCGAAACGTGACGCCACCCGCTAGCGCCATATCGCACTGACCGCTCAGCAGCCCTTCGCAGGCCAGATGCACTGCCACCAGCGAGGTGGCACAACTGGCCTGAACCGTCACGCAAGGGCCGGTAATATTCAGGCGGTAAGCCAGTTGGGACGTCAAATGATCTTTGTCATTGCCGACCATGATTTGGAGACCACCGAGTTGTGCAAGCTTGTCTGGGTTGTTCATCAGGTGAGTAAGCAAATAGAAGCTGGTACTCACGCCCGCATATAGGCCGACGCGCGCATCGTGCTGCTTCGGGTTGTAACCGCTTTGTTCAAACATCTCCCAAGCACAGGTCAGAAATACGCGCTGCTGTGGATCCATGATTTCTGCTTCTGCACGGCTGTAGCCAAAAAAGTTGGCATCGAACTCCGCCATGTGCTCATAGACGTTGTTCAGCGTAATGTGATTGTGGCCGTTGCTCGGGGTCACTTTGGGGTCCAAAATGTTGCATCCGGTGCGAAGCACCGTTTCGAATGCCGCAACGCTGTGCACGCCGGGGTACCGGCAGTTCATGCCAACAATGGCAATATCGCTTTCACTGTAAGTCATTAGTTTTTCCTTAACGCTGACGCTGGTGACGACGTACAAGTCGTTGCTGGGCGCGGGATCGGGAAGCATCACGCTGCTGTGTTTGATTCACCGCCCGTGCATTGTCCTGCATAGCCTGCAAATAACCGGCAATTCTTTTCACGGTGGTTAAGCGAAATAGCTCAGCAATAGGTACCGTAACCTTAAAAATCTCCTCAATACGGCGATGCAACAGCACGATCTGGATTGAGCCGCCCCCCGCTTCAAAAAAGTTGTCATTCAGTCCGATCTGTTCTCGTTGTAGTACCTCGCACCAGAGAGCGGCCACCTGCTGTTCATAGGGCGAGGCGTGCGCGAGGGCCCTCGACTTCTGTGATGTAGATTGCGACATACGTTGGATAACCTCTTGAACCATTGCCGCCTGATCAATTTTGCCGTTGCCTGTCATCGGCAGCACCTTGAGAAGAAAGAAATGTTGGGGCAGCAGGTAATACGGCAACTGCACGGCTAACTGAGCACGAACACGCGCTAACAGGGCGTCAGTATCGTCAGGATGCAGGTTTTCTGCGGCAGTGATAAAGGCATACAGCTGTCCCTGGTGGCACACCACGGCGGCACTCCCTACGCTGTCGAGCTGTTCAAGGTGGCTTTTGACTTCCCCCAGTTCGATACGGTAACCATTCACCTTCACTTGGGTATCGTTGCGCCCCAAAAAGGCGACTTGCCCGTCAGCAAAGTAGCGCCCGCGATCCCC
>JAIHTM010000216.1 GCA_022713905.1 Collinsella sp. | reverse complement strand
ATTGGATCTCCAGCCGTTCGCCCGCGGCACGTTCCGTCCTTATGGCTATTTGGCGCGGATCACCGCCACCCGAGTCAAGACCGCGGACCCGCTGGAGATCCGCGACGACCTGCGATCCTTGATCGATGGGTTGGATGGCTGCGCAGCGCATCCGCTGCTCAGGGCCGCCGGTTTCCACGCGATGTTCGAGAACATCCATCCATTCATGGACGGCAACGGGCGGACCGGCCGCCAGCTGCTCAACTTCGTGCTGCTGCGGAACGGATACCGTCCCGTGGCCATCAAATACGATGCGGGTCGGTCATATGCGCGAGGCCTGGAGGCATGGCAGGTGGACGGCAAGCCGGATTCGTTCTGCTCCATTTTCCTAGACTGCGTGGAACAGGAGGAACAGACGCTCGTCGATCTGATCGAGCGGCTTCGCCATCTGAGATAGGTCGCAGGAACACTCGCATGCTTCTTTCGTGTGCGTCGGTAAGCCGCTGATATGCACAGAAGAATGAGATTATTCTTGGGTGCCTGTAGGTGCCTCGTGGAAAACGAGCGTAACCGGCAGGTCTCCCAAAAATCGAAAACCTTGGAATAAAGCAAAAAACAGTTGGCTAGGATTATCATGCGAGGTGCACATGATAATGGTAGTCATGGCTTCAAGTGTCTCATGGGCTTGAGACCGGGGAAGAGACGTGATTGCGGGAATGGCGCGGAGAGCTGGGAATGGGCATGGGCAATAGCCGGGACAACATGCCGCAGCGTGAAGCGTCATACGAGTTGTCTCGCGATGGCCAACGCGCCGGCAACGACCATGAGCGCTGAGAAGACACGCAAAAGAGTCCTTTTGGCGTTCTCTTCCCGGTTTTTGGATCCAATCACGACGTATATCAGGACTAATCCGACGGCCAGCGGCACCAAGGCCAGTAGAAGCAGTGGCTTTTCCATGGCGCCTCCTTTCTGAACGCTGTGATTCAGAGATATCTTTAGCTAATCATGGGATATGGGCGGCTTGGCGCCGATTGGTGATGGGGCTCGATCCTGATGTTCGTCGGTGCCGGAATATGGTGCATTCCGTCAAATAGAGGTGGGCACTTGGATACGGTGTCGCTTTATTGGATTTCTTTGTTTCTATGGTTTGATTATGCCACGAGTCCAACAAAACGTTACCGGCCCCAGCGGCTATTGACAAACTTGTCAGTTTGGACGTATTGCGTGTCGAACACGCTGAGCCGCGACAAATTAGATGCCTGCTGCTCGGATGCGGGTCTATTGGAAGTCATATTTATCGGCACATTTCAATGCTTGCTTTGGAACATATTACTTTGGTCGATCATGATGTTGTCACTGTAGACAACATTTACCGTCAGGATTACGTGCGAACAGACATTGGGAAGAAAAAGGTTGATGTGCTGAAATCCAGGGCGTCAAGATGTCTTTCTATAGATAGCATTGATAAAATGATAACTTGTCATAGTGAACTTGATGAATTAATTGACCGAGAGAAAATCAACTTAGTAATTCAAGCGGCAGACGTTCCAAGCACCACCGAAGTCGCAAGGATGATTAACTACTCATGTGATAAGAAAGATATAGCGTTCATTGTTAATCCAGGCTATTTTGGTAATTCGGTAAGTTTGCCTGAATTCTATTATCCGAACAATAAATATGACTATATTTCTTCACACTTGGCAATCAAAGGCAAGCTATTGCTGCACCATGAGTCCGGTAAGCTTAGCTATCGATTATGTTCAACATTGGGATCGTTGGTAGCGGAACAGGTTGAAGATTATCGATGTCATTGCTGTCCTGCTCATTATGGAGAAAAGGGTTACTTCGATATATATGATTATGCTTGGCATACTGAGCAAGTTTGTAAAGAACCAGTGCCGCCTAATCTTCTGTAGGATTCCAGTACTGGTAGGGTAAGGATAAATTATTAGATGAGTAATTCGTTAAAGCTCGTTTCTGCTCCTGTGCGCGAAAGCAGGTTGTGGGATATCCCAGGTTACGTGCCATGGTTCACGGCGGACAGCGCGACGGCCATCGGCGTGGCCCTGCGGTATCTGGCGGTCTCTCTGATCGGATACAAGCTCACCGGATCGACCACAGCAGCGGGTTGGTTGGGCTCGCTGGCCGCGATCGCACAGCAGGCGGCCGCCGTGTTCGGCGGGACATTCGCCGACCGTCACGATCGCAAGACACTGATCATCGTGAACGCGACAGCGGGCGTCATCTGTTGGGGGTCAGTCGCTGCGCTGCTCATGGCCGGCAAGCTGGTCTTCCCCGTGCTGCTTGCCATCGCGGTGTTCGAGTCTGCGGTCAACGGGTTTCTCGGCCCCGCCTCGGATGCGATGCTCAAATCCATCGTCGATATTCGCTCATATCCGAAAGCGCGCAGTCTCAACGAAGGCCGTGACGCGACCATCAACATGGCCGGCAGCCCAGTCGGCGGCCTGCTGTACGGCATCGCCCCGTGGTTGCCGTTCCTGTCGGCTGCGGTCATGTACCTGCTGGCAGGCGTGGCTGCGACACGTATCCGAGTCGGCGGAAATCCGCGGAACGGCAGCGATAGCGGCAACGGCGATAGCGACGATGACGGTGGGAAAGCGGGCGGCGCGTCATTTTTCCGTGATTTCGCCGAAGGATGGTCGTGGTCGCTGCACCGCAGGATGCTGGTGTTGACGATGGTGTCGTCCGCGCTGGCGAATTTCGGGGTCAATGGCTTCCAGTATGCGATTCAGCTGCATCTGATGCGCACCGGCGTGAACGCGACGCTCATCGGATTCGTGAATACGGGCGTATTCCTCGCGATGCTGGCGGGTGCGTTCATCGCCGGACGGATCAGCGATACCGCACCGGTCGGGCCGGTGACATGCTGCGGATTCGTGTTCATCTGCATCGCTTCGCTGCCGATGCTGCTGACCGACAACTACTGGGTGCTGCTTATCGCCAACGCCGTGATGTGCCTGCCGTTCCCGATCATCAACGCGTTGCAGCTCGGGTTCATTTTCGGTAAGACGCCCGACACGATGCAGGGGCGTATCACCGTGACGCTTACCGTACCGGCCCAGGCACTGTCCGCGTTCTGCTCAGCGACGGCCGGAAGTCTGTTGCCCGCTTTCGGATTCAGCGGGACTATGCTGGTGTTCTGGGCGGTGATGCTCGTCAGTATGCTGCTAATCGTCAGTTCGCGCAGCCTGCGCACCATTCCACGCGCCGACCAGTGGGATCGCACACCGCTGGAGTAGCCGCGGACGGCCACCAACCATGGGGACTATGCACCGCTGCGCGCTGCTCTCCGCACACGTCTTCCATTCCGCAAACCGGCTGCGCTGACAGGACGATGAGTGCGGTCAGTTTGCGGCAGTCAGTTTGGGAAGAACTCAAAATCTCGATTCAGCAGGCTCAAATCACGAGTTTTCAGATTGTGGTCTGGAAAACTCGGTGGAAGAGGCTGATCCCGGGAGAAATTGAGAAATCCGGATGTCCGTTTGCGCGACCGATTCTATGAAAACTTCCGGATGCGCGCGGGAGTTTAGCGCGAAACATGAATCCGGCGAAGTTCTCCCGGGAACGGCTTCAAGGTCGATTTTTGAGAATCGCGGAATTCCAACGTTTTTGTTGAGAGATTATGCATGAGAGTACCGGATTCTCGTAAACTCCCGCGTCCGGCACGGGAGTTCAGCGGCGAATTCCCGAAGTCAGCGTAAACTCCCGCAGAATCTGGGAGATTATGGCCCGACGAGGTCTACCAGAACGAACTCCCAGATTGGCCGCCGTTCAGCCAGACGAAAACGACCCAGCACCGGCGGAATCGAACAAACAAGCGCCACAACCACCATCAAGCAGTCGGCAACGTCATTATGAGCTGATAGGAACCAACCTTCTTGTCCGTCATCCCAGTAAACGTTGCGTTAGTTGACATGTCAGGGTATTATTCTCGAACAGTGTGTAAACACACTATTCACGTATACCTCTGGCGTGTCCGGCGATGGGATGCCCGCGGCGGATATCGGACACGATCTTCCCGATCCGGCACTGTTCCCGGACCACGCAGTCCGCGACCATGCACGCCAGGGGAACCGGATTGCCGTACGCCTGCCACTGCTCGAGCCGTCCGGCGTAGGTGCTGCCGGCATCATGCCTGATGGCGATGGGCTCGTACCCCGCCTGCATGAGCATCATGTTGAGGATCTGGCGTCCGGTACGCCCGTTGTCGTCGGCGAACGGGTGGATGTTCTCGAGTGCCTCCGCGGAGGCGCGCTCCGACGGGGGGTACCATCATCGGAAAGTCCGCCGGAAACGGCGGACTTTTCCATATCCGCCTCCGCATCGTCCGAAACGCCCATTCTCCTCATCAGAGAATCATCAAGAAGTTGTTCCGTGCTTACTTTCAAGAATCTTGATGCATTAACCAGGTCGTATACAGACCAGCCTGTTTTCCCCGACATCTTTAGGGACATGGCCGAACGGCCAATTCCCATCGCTTCGGCCAAGCTGGACTGCGAATAACCATAAGCCGTCAATAGCATTTTGACATTGAAGGTGATTGTCGACTCCAGCTGCTTTTGATAAGGGGCTGCGGACATTTTCTTGGAGACCGAACGGAAAGATTTTCGTATGTCCGGTCTTGAGGAACGAGAGCGTGCGGTGGAGTTGTATTTCACCACGCCGATGACGACGGCCC
>JAIHTM010000215.1 GCA_022713905.1 Collinsella sp. | reverse complement strand
CTCTACGCCCGTCGTCCCCGCAAGCGCAAGGCCGTCGTCGACCAGCTCGCTCGCGAGCTCGAGGCCGAGGATGACACCGCTGCTGCCGACGCTCCGAAGGGAGGCGATGAGTAATGCCTATCGGACCTGCGCGAATGCCGCTCTTCGATCACCTGGGAGAACTCCGTCGCCGCCTGACCATCGTGGTCGTGTCGGTGTTTGCCGCAGCCATCGTGCTGTATTTCGCCACGCCTGTTGTGCTCGACATCCTGGAAGATCCCATCCGCTCCTTTGTGCCGGACGGTAAGTTCTACATCACCACCACGCTCGGCGGCTTTGGCCTGCGCTTCTCGCTGGCCATCAAGATGGCCGTCGTCATGTGCACGCCCATGATCATCTGGCAGATTCTGGCGTTTTTCCTGCCGGCGCTTCGCCCCAACGAGCGCAAGTGGGTCGTGCCCACGGTGCTCGCCTCGACGGTGCTGTTCTTCCTGGGTGCCATCTTCTGCTACTTCATCATCATCCCGGCGGGCTTTGAGTGGCTCATCGGCGAGACCTCGGCCGTCGCTACGGCGCTGCCCGACCTGGAGAACTACGTCAACATGGAGCTGCTCTTTATGATTGGCTTTGGCGTGGCGTTTGAGCTGCCGCTCATCATCTTCTACCTGTCTGTTTTCCACATCGTGTCCTACGCGGCCTTCCGCAGCGCCTGGCGCTACGTGTACGTTGGCCTGCTTGTGGGCTCGGCTGTGATTACGCCCGACGGCTCGCCCGTTACGCTGGGCCTCATGTATGGCGCTCTGCTCTCGCTCTACGAGATTTCACTCGCCATCGCCCGTGTGGTCATTACCGCGCGCGAGGGCAAGGAGGGCTTGTTTGTGAGCCGTCTGGACCTGTTTTCGGACGACGAAGACGACGAGGAGTAAATCGGTATGCACGAGGTTGGCATTGTCAACGGCATACTCGATACAGTGATTCGCGCGGCGCGTGGGGCGGGGGCCTCGCGCGCCGTTTTGGTTACGCTGCGTATCGGGGATATGACCGAGGTCGTGCGCGAGGCGCTCGACTTTGCATGGGAGACGTTTCGCGACGAGGACCCGCTCACGCGCGGCTGCGAGCTTGCCGTGGAGGAAGTCCATCCACAAAGCGAGTGCCTGGACTGCGGCGAGGTCTTCGATCACGACCGCTTTCATTGTCGCTGCCCCCAGTGTGGCGGCGCCAACGTGCGCCTGCTGCACGGTCGCGAGCTCGACATCGCCAGTATCGAAATCGAAACCCCCGACGATTAGCCCGCTAGCCATCTGGTGATGGGGTATAAAGGGGCCAAAGTAAGGAGTGCCGAGTATGGCCGAGAAAACGATTGATATCGCGTCGCCGATCCTGTCGCGCAACGAGCGCCTGGCAGATCAGCTGCGTCAGCGATTTAAAGAGACAAACACCTATGTGATCAATGTGCTGTCGAGCCCCGGTTCGGGCAAGACCACCACGATCCTGGGCACCAACGAGCGCCTGCGCGACAAGGCCGGCTTGCGCTGCGCCGTCATCGAGGGCGATATCGCCTCGGATGTCGACGCCATCACCATGAAGGAAGCCGGCATGCCCGCCATCCAGATCAACACGGGCGGCCTGTGCCACCTCGAGGGCAACATGATCATGGAGGCCGTCGACGCCTTCGACCAAGCCGTCGGTCTGGAGAACATCGACGTCATCTTTATCGAAAACGTGGGCAACCTGGTCTGCCCGGTCGACTTTGACCTGGGTGAGAACCTGTCCATCATGATTCTCTCGGTGCCCGAGGGCGACGACAAGCCCGTCAAGTACCCGGGCATCTTCCAGCACGCCGGCGCACAGCTGCTCAACAAGGTAGACGTGGCCCCGGCTTTCGATTTTGACATGGATAGGTATACTAAGACACTCGATGACCTCAATCCGCAGGCGCCGCGGTTTGCCGTGAGCGCGCGCAAGGGCGAGGGCATGGATGCCTGGTGCGATTGGCTCATCGGGCAGATTGAGCAAGCAAGGGCGTAAGTCGGCCGCCATACGGGCGGGCGTAGCCGCAGAGATACGAGATAGGAGCCTCTTTTGAAGCTCATCATCGCCGAGAAAAACGACGCTGCGCGTCAGATCGCCGAGCGTCTGTCCACGGGTAAACCCAAAAAGGATAAGGTGTACAACACCGCCATCTACCGTTTTGAGTGGAAGGGCGAGGAGTGCGTGACCATCGGCCTGGCCGGTCACATCCTTGCGCCCGATTTTTGCGACAGCGTGCTGTTCGATAAAAAGCTGGGCTGGTATTCGGTCACCGAGGACGGCGAGATGCTGCCGGCCGACATGCCCGATGGCCTGGCTCGTCCGCCCTACGACACCAAGCGCAAACCGTTTCTTGCCGACGGTATCTCCATCAAGGGCTGGAAGCTCGAGAGCCTGCCCTACCTCACCTGGGCGCCCGTCATTAAGCTACCGGCCGAGAAGGAGCTCATTCGCTCGCTCAAGAACCTTGCCAAGAAGTCCGACAGCGTCATCATCGCTACGGACTTCGATCGCGAGGGCGAGCTGATCGGTTCGGACGCCCTCAACAAGGTGCGCGAGGTTGCGCCCGACTTGCCGGTCGCCCGCGCCCAGTACTCTTCGTTTACCAAGGCCGAGATTACGCACGCCTTCGATAATCTCGTCTCGCTCGACCAGAACCTGGCCGACGCCGGCGAGAGCCGTCAGCACATCGACCTTATCTGGGGTGCGGTGCTCACGCGTTACCTGACGCTCGCCAAGTTTGGCGGCTTTGGTAACGTGCGCTCTGCCGGCCGCGTGCAGACGCCGACGCTCGCCCTGGTGGTCGAGCGCGAGCGCGAGCGCATGGCGTTTGTGCCCGAGGACTATTGGCAGATCCGCGGCATGGGTGCCGCACGGGGTGCTGCCGAGGATGATCGCTTTAAGATCGCGCACAAGACGGCACGCTTTACCGACAAGGACGCTGCCGAGACGGCGTACGGCCATGTTGACGGCGTCGCGACGGCAACCGTCGCCGCGGTGACCAAGCGCTCGCGTAAGCAGCAGCCGCCCACGCCGTTTGCGACCACCTCGCTGCAGGCTGCTGCCGCAGCCGAGGGCATCTCGCCTGCGCGTACCATGCGTATCGCCGAGTCCCTCTACATGGCCGGTCTCATCAGCTACCCGCGTGTCGACAATACCGTATACCCCGCGACGCTTGATCTGGGCGCTGTGGTGAGTGACCTTGCAAAGATCAACCCGGCGCTGGCGCCCGTATGCAAAAAGGTCCTCGCCGGCCCCATGAAGCCCACGCGCGGCAAGGTCGAGACCACCGACCACCCGCCTATCTATCCCACGGGCGAGGGCGATCCGTCCACGCTCGACGGCGGTCAGCGCAAGCTCTACGACCTCATCGCCCGTCGCTTCCTGGCGACGCTTATGGGTCCTGCGACCATTGAGAACACCAAGCTCGAGCTCGACGTCAACGGCGAGCCGTTCGTGGCCTCGGGTGACGTGCTCGTGACCCCTGGCTTCCGCGAGGCCTATCCGTACGGCCTTAAGCGCGATGAGCAGATGCCGCCGCTGGAGCAGGGCGATACGGTCGACGTGTTCGACATTAAACTCGAGGCCAAGCAGACCGAGCCGCCCGCGCGCTACAGCCAGGGCAAGCTTGTGCAGGAGATGGAAAAGCGCGGCCTGGGCACCAAGTCCACGCGCGCGAGCATCATCGAGCGCCTATATGCCGTGCGCTATCTCAAAAACGATCCCGTGGAGCCGAGCCAG
Source organism: Collinsella sp. (assembly GCA_022713905.1). Classification (GTDB taxonomy): domain Bacteria; phylum Actinomycetota; class Coriobacteriia; order Coriobacteriales; family Coriobacteriaceae; genus Collinsella. The sequence continues at coordinate 931 of JAIHTM010000215.1, read as the reverse complement.
CTGGGCATTGCCATCATCGACGCGCTGACGCAGTTTGCCCCGCGCATCACGAGCCCCGATATGACCAGCGAGCTCGATGGCGATATGACCCGTGTGGAGCGCGGCGAGGATACCGAAGAGCATGTCGTGACGCACTCGCGCGCGCTGCTGGCTGGCGTGCTCGATGAGCTGCTCAAGCACACGCAGGAGCTGGGCGACGCCATCAGCGACGCCGTCACGGCCGATGCGCGCGTGGGCGCCTGCCCCAAGTGCGGCAAGGACCTGGTTATGAAGACGAGCGCCAAGACCCGTGGCAGCTTCATTGGCTGCATGGGCTGGCCCGACTGCGACGTGACCTATCCGGTGCCGAGCGGCGTCAAGGTGAGCCCGCTCGAGGGCGAGGCAGCCGTGTGCCCCGAGTGCGGCGCGCCGCGCATTAAGTGCCAGCCGTTCCGCCAGAAGGCCTTTGAGATTTGCGTGAACCCCACGTGCCCCACCAACTACGAGCCTGACCTTAAGGTGGGCGAGTGCAAGGTGTGCGCCGAGGCCGGACGCCATGGCGACCTGATCGCGCACAAGAGCGAGAAGAGCGGCAAGCGCTTTATCCGCTGCACCAACTACGATGACTGCGGCGTGAGCTATCCTCTGCCGGCGCGCGGTAAGCTCGAGGCGACGGGTGAGACCTGCCCCGAGTGCGGCGCCCCCATCGTGGTGGTCAACACGGCGCGCGGCCCGTGGCGCATCTGCGTGAACATGGACTGCCCGACCAAGGAGAAGAAGCCCACCCGCGGTCGCAAGACCACGACCAAGGCGAGCACGGCCAAGAAGACGACGGCGGCCAAGAAGACGACGGCTAAGAAAGCCACTGCCGCCAAGAAGACGACCGCGAAGAAGTCGACTGCCAAGAAAGCAGCCGCCGACAAGTAGCGGCGCAGTCGAAACATTGCCCAAA
>JAIHTM010000214.1 GCA_022713905.1 Collinsella sp. | reverse complement strand
GCCCCGCGGGCAGGAGGCTGCTCGCGGGGCGAAGAAGAGGGGCTTATTTGCGGCGGGTCGAGGGGCTCGGCGTAGGGTTTGCCGCGGCCCGCCCGGGCTTTACAGCTCGACGAGGTTGCCGGTCTCGGCGGCCTCCTTGACGGCGTTGAGAAGCGTGAGCGTCTTGACGTTATCGGCGGGGGTCACGATGGGCTCGACCTCACGGCGGACAACCTTCACAAAGTGCTTGAGCTGCATCTTGTGCGGCAGCGCCGGGTCCACGGCCGGAATCTCCATCTGCAGCGGCTTGTGCCAGTTGGAGGCGCCGTCGTAGGAGAACTGGTGCAGGCGGGGTAGCGACAGAGCGCCCTTGGTACCGCCAATGAAGTAGGCGTCGGCGTCGAAGGGACGGTACTGCGGGTCCTCGCGAGCGGTCGCCTCCCAGTTCCAGGGGCTGGCGGTGGCGTCGGAGATGGTCATGCTCGCAAGCGCGCCGTCGGCAAAGCGAACGTTGACCACGGCGGAGTCCTCGGTTTCAAAACCGCGGGCGGCGCTGGACTGCATGCCCTGGACGGCAACGGGCTCGCCCAGCAGGTAGCGGAGCAGGTCGACGTCGTGTACCAGGTTGACCAGGATCGGGCCGGCACCCTTCTTGCGGCGCCACTCGACATCGAAGTACTCGTCGTTCTTATAGATCATGTAGTGGAAGCTCGACACGGTGAGCTTGCCCAGCTCACCGGACTCGATGATCTCCTTGGCCTTGTTGACGAAGGGGTTGTGGCGACGGTGCTGGCCCACGAGCACGGGCACGCCGGCGGTCTCGGCCTCGGCGGCGAAAGCCTGGGCATCCTCCAGGTCGTTGGAGATCGGCTTTTCGACCAGCGGCACGATGTTGCGCTTCACGGCCTCGCGGGCAACGCCCAGATGCAGGTCGTTGGGGGTGGCGATGATGACGGCCTCGGGCTTGACCTCGTCCATCATCTGGGCGGGATCGGTGTAAAACGGCACGCCGGCGGCCTCGGCCGTGGCGCGGGCGCCCTCAAAGGCGTCGGCGATGGCGACGAGCTCGGCCTCGGGCTCCTCGGTGACAAAGCGGATGTGGTTGCGGCCCATGGCGCCGGCGCCGATAACGGCAATGCGGACGGGGTTGAGCTCAGACATTTCGACTCCTTAACAGTGGTGGCGATGGAATGCGGCAAGGGGGCGGCCCTTGCCGCATCAAGCAAAACTAAGCGGACTTCTTCTTGCTGTCGGAGACCATCATGTAGACGGTGAGCACGACGGCGATGGCGGCGATCACGATGGCGCCGTAGAAGGACTGCTGGTAGGCGGCGCTGCCGGCCTCGGCGTGATACAGCACGGCGGTGATGGGCTGGCTGATCCAGGTGGAAGCGGCGTAGCCCAGGAACATGATGCCGTAGTTGACGCCGATATTGCTGGTGCCGAACGCGCCACCGGTGAGCGGCGGGTAGATGACGAGCAGGGCGCCAAAGCTAAAGCCAAGCAGGGCGAGCGCCACGAAGAACATGCTCTGCGTAAAGCTCATCGACATGATGACGAGCGCGACGATGGTGACGACAAGGCTGATGAGCAGCGACTTGTAGGCACCGAGCTTGTCGATGATCTGACCAAAGGACAGACGACCGACCAGGTTGGCGCAGGTGTTGACGGAGACGACCACGCCACCGAGGGCGACGGCTGCGGCGCTCGTGGGGTCGGCGAAGAGCTGGACGGCGGCGATGGAGGCAACCTTGCCGACGAGCAGGGTACCGGCGGTGGCGGCGAAGGCGAAGGTGATGATGAGGACCCAGAAGCGCGGGGTCTTGACCATCTCGCCCGGGGTGAGGTCGCCGAAGGTGCCAGCGTGCGCGCCGCCCTTGGGGGCCTCGAAGCCCTCGGGCAGCCAACCGGCCTCGGGGGCCTTCAGAAACAGAGCGGAGGCGGCGATCATCACAAAGAAGATGACGCCGAGCGCCTTAAGGGCGCCGAAGATGCCAAGGCTCGGGATGAGCAACGAGGCGAGCACCGGGGACAGCACGGCGGGGCCGGCGGTCGAGGCGGCCAGCGTGATGCCTGAAGCGAGGCCCTTCTTGTCGATGAACCACTTCTGACCCGTGGTGAGCGCCGGGTTGTAGCCCAGGCCGTTGCCGACGGCGGCGACGAGCGAGAACCACAGGTAGAACTGCCACGGCTCGGTGACGGTGCCGGACATGAACCAGCCCACGCCGTAGCACACGGCGGCGGCGATCACGACGTTGCGGGGGCCTATCTTATCGGAGATACGGCCGGCGAAGATGCCCGTTACGGCCATGATGGTCTGAAAGACCGGGAAGGCCCAGGTAAGGGCGCTGGACCACTCGGGGTAGACGGCGAGCAGGTTCTTGCTCACGACGGAATACAGCGCGATGGAGCTGATGAAGAACATGGTGACGCACGCGGCGGAAAGCACGGCGGCGCGACCCTTGTTGGAGTTGGTGGAAGCCATTGGACTCTTTCTAATCGATGCGGGGAGGGGAGGGGTTTGTTCCGCGCCCCTCGCTAGCGGGCTGGTTTACTGGTCGGTCGGCTTGGCGACGCCGGACTCATCGGACCAGAGCTCGACACCCTTGTTCTTAAGGTAGTTGTCGGCATAGGCGCGACGGCCGCCGGGCTTGGCGGTGAGGTCGCCCATCATGTTGGAGAAGCCGCCGTCGACCTTGATGGCGTCGCCGGTGGTAAAGTCCGAGCGCTTGGACGCCAGGAACATGACAGCGTTGGCGATATCGCTGACCTCGCCGATGCGGCGCGTGGCGATCAAGCGGCTGCGGCTCTTCTCGACCTCGGGGTCGGCGTAGAAGTTGGCCGACATGGGGGTCTTGACGAAGCAGGGCTCGACGCAGTTGGAGCGCACGCCGTAGGGGCCCCACTCGGCGGCGAGCATCTTGGACATCATGTTGACGCCGGCCTTGGTGGAGCTGTACACGCCCGAGAACGTCTCGGGGGAGTGGCTGGCGACGGTGGAGATGTGCACCAGACGGCCCTGGCCGGCCTTGATCATCTCGCGACCAAAGCGCTGCGAGGTGATGAAGTAGCCGGTGAGGTTGACGTTGAGCACCTGCTCCCAGTCGCTCAGCGGCAGGTCCTCCATAGCGGCGAAGCGCAGGATGCCGGCGGTGTTGACGAGGACGTCGACGCGGCCGAAGTTGGCGATGGTGGCATCGACGGCGGCTTGGACCTCGGCCTCGTCGGTGGCGTTCATCTTGTAGCCCTCGGCGTGGATGCCAAACTCGGCAGCGAGATCGGCGGCAGCGGCCTTGACCTTCTCCTCGTCCAGGTCGAGCATGACGACGTTGGCGCCATTGCGGGCGAACTCGCGGCAGATCTCGGTGCCCATACCGCCGAGTGCGCCAGTCACGGTGCAGACATCGCCCTCGAGCTTAAGCCAATTGCTCATAGGAACTTCCCTTCTTGTGCCTCCCAGTGAGTCGCTCCCATTAACCGACCCACGTGGTTTTCGCTGGTTATCGTATGCTTTGCGTTTGCGCAGGTGAATTGCATATTTGTTAGAATGGCGTTAACCGTAGGTTTACACCGCATGATGCGATTTGTACCTGATTGAGCGTGTGACCTGCGAAAACAACCCCCTGCGGCACCGCGTGGCCGTACGTGCGAAAACGGAGAGATGACGTGTACGATCGACGACTTGAGGCTATTTCGGCCGCCGCGGAGCTGGGAAGCTTCTCGCGCGCCGCGGCAAAATTGCGCGTGTCGACCCCGGCGCTCGTCAAACAGGTGTCGGGGTTCGAGGCAGAGTTCGGCATCACGCTGTTCGAGCGCTCACATTCGGGCGTCAAGGTGACGCCGGCGGGCGCGCTGCTGGTGGACGACGCGCGCTCGATTATGCGTCAGTCCGAGGACGCCCTGCGCCGTGCCCGACGTGCGGCGGGTGATGGCGGCGCGGTGCGCCTGGGCGTGTCGATGATGTGCCCGGGGCGCCAAACGCTTTCGATGTGGACGGGCATCCACGATCTGGAGCCGTCGCTGCGATTTGAGATTGTGCCGGTAAGCGACCTCTACGACGAGCGCGAATCCGTCATGCGCAGCTTGGGCCGCGAGGTCGATGTGGTGCAGTCGAGTTTTTCTACCCCACGCTGGGGTGATGCCTGCCAAAAGCTCCGCATTGTCAACGTGCCGTTTTATATCGACCTACCGCGCACGAGTCCGCTGGCGCGCAAGACGCGCATCACGGTCGCCGACTTGGAAGGCATGCGCCTGCGCGTGCTCCGTCACGGCAACGACGCCATGGACAGTCTGCGTATCGATCTGTTGGCCGACGGCGGCGTGGACGTGATCGACGTGGATAGCTTCGACTTTGCGCTCTTTAACGAGGCGGAGGAAAAGGGCGACGCGGTACTCACCTGCGGCGCATGGTCGGGGGTGCACCCGGCCTTTGTGGGCGTACCGTTCCTGTGCGGCCGCGAGGTGCCGGTCTTTCTGCACTACCCGCTCGAGCCCACCCTCCAAGTACAAAAATTCGTCAACGCCATGGCCCAGCTTCTCAACTAGCTCTTTTGGGACGGGGCTCTTTTAGCTACTTCGAAGATGATTTTTCTGGGACGGGGATTTAATAAGGCTCTGTTAGACCAGGATTGACATACATGTGTCCCCACGGTGCCATATCTTTGACCCCGTAGACCGCGATGATGGGGGCAGCATGAACGCCGA